>JABDKN010000257.1 GCA_013002205.1 Granulosicoccus sp. | reverse complement strand
CTGCCAGCCTGATCACCGGCCGGAGCCCCACCTGAATCAAGGCCAGACTCACCGCCTGAATCACGGCCAGACTCATCACCTGAATCACGGCCAGACTCATCACCTGAATCACGGCCAGACTCATCACCTGAATCACGGCCAGACTCACCGCCTGAATCACGGCCAGACTCATCGCCTGCGTCATCGCCAGCTTCAGCAGTCGGCGCCTGCGCCGCACTGTTCGCCGGGATGTCCGTCGCCGCGTGGCTATCCGGATACCCGGCATCAGCTGCCACAGTACTCTCAGCTTCATTCCCGGACTGCAAGGGTGCCCCGACTGGTCTTACGGATGTTTCCTCAACATCGAGTGAATCTTCAACAGCTATCTCGTGTTCCACGGCGTCAGCCGCAGTGATCTGCTGTTCTGCCTGCACCGCCGCCTCGTCAGCAACCGGCGCTTCCGCGATATCCACGGACGGTGCCACCTCGTCTGCATTGTCAAGTGGCTGGCCAACATCATGATCCAGCACCAGGCCACTGACCGGCAGATCATCGTCCCGGTTGCCCGATGGCAGCAGGGCAGGCGTCTGGCTGTGTGCGTCTGCATCAAAGGGCTCCATGGGACGTCCCACCCACTTTTCGATCATATGTGACAGCACTTGAGTGCGCACCGGTTTGGAGACATAGTCATCCATACCCGCGGACAGGCATTTCTCCCGATCACCTTCCATCGCATTGGCAGTCAGCGCCACTACTGGCGTCGGTGCATTGAGCGCACCATCAGACTTGATTCTGCGCGTCGCCTCGTACCCGTCCATGGTGGGCATCTGGCAATCCATCAGCACGATGTCATACTTCTCGACCTCGCCCAGTTCGACTGCAAGCTGGCCGTCGGTTGCCAGAACCACTTCGCAGCCAAGCTGTTCCAGCATGCCCATCGCGACATCCTGATTAACCGGATTGTCTTCAACCAGCAATACCCGCGCATTGACTTTCGGCTGCACGAACGCACTATGGACTACCGGTTCTCTACCGCCATTTTCATGAGGCATCAAGGATGCCAGTGAATCGTGCAGAACCGACTGTCTGGCCGGCTTGCTGACGTACTTGTAGATACCCAGGCGCCGTAGCTCCATGCCATCGAGTTGCAGAATGGCAGAGGTAAGCATGATTGCCTGGATGTGGCGAAAGTCTGGCTCGGCCTGAATCGCCTTGGCCAGCTGAATGCCGTCCATCTCCGGCATGTGCAGATCAAGAATCAGTACATCGAATCCCTGACCGCGGTCGTGTGCGGCGCGCAGCGCCTGCAAGGCCAGCTCGCCACCTGCGACGGTCTCCACCAGTAGACCCCAGTTGGACAGCTGATGGAACAGAATGGTCCGGTTGGTCTCATTGTCATCCACCACCAGCACACGGGCACCATGCAGCGAACGACGCCGGGTAGCGCCCTTCTTGCCCTCGGCAACATCCTCAAGCTCCATGGTAAAGCTGAAGCGGGTTCCTTCACCCAGGCGGCTGCGAAAACTGATGTTGCCATTCATCATGGAAACCAGTTGTCGAGTGATGGCCAGACCCATGCCCAGGCCACCGTGACCACGGGTATTGGAGACATCACCCTGGGTGAACGCCTCAAACAAACGAATCTGCATCTCCGGAGAGATGCCTTCACCCGTGTCCTGCACATCGCATTGATAGAGCGACTTGCCCGAACGTTCCTCCTTGCAGGTCATCCGCACCACGACTTCACCTTCCTGCGTGAAGGCAATGGCGTTGGTAATCAGGTTATGCAGTATCTGTCGCACGCGACCGGGATCGCCGTCCATTTGCGCAGGTACATTCTCATCGACATAGCAGATCAGTTCGATGTTCTTCAGATGCGCCGAGCCTGCCAGTGAGGAGCAGACATCCTCGACGCAGTCACGCACAGAGAAACGTCCATGCTCGAGCTGCAGAATGCCCGATTCTATCTTGGAGAAATCCAGGAGATCATTGATGATGGCCAATAATGCGCTGGAGGACGCCGCAATGGAATTGACGAATCTCTCCTCGCGTGCCGACAGCGAACCACCCAGCAACAGATCAGTCATGCCCATGATGCCATTCATCGGCGTGCGCAGCTCATGACTCATATTGGCCAGAAACTGTGACTTTGCCTGATTGGCGGTTTCAAGTTGCTGGCGGCAATTGACCAGCTCCTTCCTGACCCGGGTCAACTCATCCGTGGCAATCTGCAACTGTGCATCAGCGTTGGCATTACGGCTGCGCGTATCGTCGCCAGTACGCTCCAGGCGCAGGCCAGTGAGTTCCGGCACACACTCGACTGCCAGGCCCTGCTCGGACAGATCCATGGCCAGCTCATCACACAGTGCAGCGTCATCCTCGGGCGCAGTTCTCTCCGGTTGGTTCTCAGCGCTGGTGACCGCCTCGCCCTCCCAATCTGCAAAGGCATCGGGATTCTTGACCGGCAGGGGCCTGCTACTGCGACTTGAATGAACCAGATACAGCATGAAATTGAGTCCGACCAGTACCACGGCCGCCAACTGATACTCCATCTGGCCCAGTGCCTGCAGTACCTGCGCATTGATGCGCTGTCCATCAAGCCAAGCGATCTGCCAGAAATTCTGATCCAGTTTCAGGCTGACGAGCACCGCTACCGTCGCTACACAGGCGACGAGCACCAGCAATACACGCAGGAATATCGACCTGCCCGTGCTCTCGCCATCAGGCACGTCTACAGGATTGCTGTCAGCCGATGTGATCGGCGTACTGCCATTTACTGATTCCACGCTAATGCTGCCTCTCAACTATGCGGGCTATCGACCTTCCTGAAAGAAGAACATCCGGTTCGACGCACAGGTGCCTCTGGCTCTGTTCCATCACTGATAAATCGTGTATCGACAATGGGACGCAATCCTTGATTCCCAATCCAATGACTTGCACGGAGAACGATGACCAGTTGCCGAAACGTGGAGCAGGTCTACTGTGATGAAACTCCCGGGAATCGGCATTTGAGTTGCTGCGTCACATTTTTCCCCCAGGGGCGGAAATAGCCACTTCAGAAATGTGTGCTGTTGCCGTTTTCACACCTGATAGCCACCAATCATCTGCCTCAGGAATTTTCATGTCTTTAACGTTACTCTCTCGAACTGGCCTGCTGCTGACAGGGCTCATGGTATCCGTACTCAGTCCACTTGCCCTTGCGGAAGGCACGGTGAGGCTCAATTTCGGCGTCTACAGTTCCAACAAACCATCAGCGATGGTGAAGGTGTACAGACCGATCCTCAAGGAACTGGAAGTCAGCATGTCGCAGAGACTGCGGCGTTCCGTCGATATCCGCATGCAGATAGCCAAGGACTATGACCAGGGCATCTCGCACCTGATCAATGGCCGCGTCGACTTTTCCGCATTCGGTCCGGCCTCCTACGTTGAGGCCAAGCGGATGAACAAGGGGATCAACATCCTGGCTGTCGAGAATGTCAAGAACTCCAAGGTGTTCTACGGCATCATTGCCGTCAGCAAGGACAGCCCTATCACCAGTATCCGGGAACTCAGGGGCAAGTCCTTTGCGTTTGGCGATGAAGGCTCGACCATCGGCCGCTTTCTCTCGCAACTGGAACTGGAGCAAGCCGGCATACATGCCAGCGATCTGGTCCGCTATGAGTATCTGGGTCGACATGACAAAGTGGGAACTGCCGTAGGCGCCGGAGATTTCGATGCAGGTGCCCTGAACGAGAAAACCTTCAAGAAGCTGGTAGAGGCCGGAGAGAATATCCGCGAACTGGTTCGTTTTCCCAATGTGACCAAGCCATGGATTGCACGTTCGGGCCTGGACGAGGATGTACTGCAGGCACTGCGTGAATCACTGCTTGAGGTAAAGGACCAGAAGACACTGGCTTCACTGAAGATAGAGGGATTCCTGGAAGGTACGGATGAGGACTACAGCGTCATCCGCAAGGCAATGGATAACAACCCGGTATTTTTCGCCGAACGCGATGAGCCGGAAGTGCAGCCACTATCTGCACTGACCGCCACCGCTACCGAACCGGTTGCAGAACCAGGACTGAAGGCCGCGCTTGCAGATAACACGAAGCAAAGTGACTCTACCCGGGCCATGTCTGTCGAGACAGCGGTACAGACGACAACCGACGTCAACCACGCACCGGCTGCGGATGGCCATCATCTGATACTGAACATCACATTGCCGCACAGCCTTTTCCGGCGTGATTCGGTTGACGGCTCACACAGTGTCACGATCAACCTGACCATTCCCGATGCGGCCGTCAGTGACACTGCAATGCCTGCAGTCAGCCGCTGATCCATTGATTGAAGTCCGTTAATCGTCCACCCACGATCTGACCCCTTCGGGAGCACTATACGCCGTGTTTGCAAGATTCTTCAAAAACTGGCCACTGAGACAACAGATCATCCTGGTCATGGGATGTACGATTCTGGCTGTCGGACTCTCCGCTGCCGAGTTCGTGCGATTCAACGAAAATCGTGCATTCGAACGGAACTTCCGCGATCAGACACAGAAGCTGGTGTCCATGCTCTCGGCAACATCGCTGGACGCGATTCTCAGTGAGGATCGGCCTGTGCTGGACACCACTATCAAGCAACTGGTCGACAACGATGCCGACGTGGAAGCTGTCAGCGTCTACAACGAAAATGATGAGATTCTGACTCAGTGGCAGAAAAGCGATGACATCGATCCGAGTCTGTGCATGGACTTCTCACATGATGTACTGCTCGAAGGGGAGTCTTTCGGTCGTATCGACGTGACATGGAACGTCCAGCGCCAGCAGGCGGACATACGTACCTACGCGACCAAGATCTACCTCTACGCAGCCGGTATCTCACTGATCCTGGCGCTGATCGTCGTCGGCCTGATCAACGGACTGGTCGTGACACCCATCAGGCTTATCCACAATCACCTGCTGCTGCTGCAGGCGAACAAGGCAACCGGTGAGCTGGACATCGTTGCTGCACGTGAGCTGATGGACCTTGGCAGTTCAGTCAACGAGCTGGGTAACATTCTCGAGTTACGCAAGCAGAAGGAACGTGAGCTGCAGGAAGCCTCACGTGCCAAGTCAGAATTCCTGGCCAACATGTCGCATGAGCTGCGCACACCAATGAATGGCGTGCTGGGCATGCTGTCATTGCTCAAGGGCACTTCTCTTGATCCTGAACAGACCGAACAGGTCAAGATTGCCACCACCTCGGGGCGCTCCCTGCTGACCCTGATCAACGACATCCTTGACTTCTCCAAGGTCGAAGCCGGCAAGCTGGATTTCGAATCGATCGACTTCAACCTCGAAGACCTTGTCGAAGGGTGTGCCATTTCCCTGTCCGAGCAGGCGAACAGCAAGAATCTTGAACTACTGTGCCATATCCACGGCAATGTCCGGCAGAACGTCAAGGGAGACCCCACGCGACTTCGCCAGGTGTTGACCAACCTGATGGGCAACGCAGTGAAATTCACCAATGAGGGTGAAGTCAAAGTCACCGTCAAGGAACTGGAACAGACACCGTCAGGTTCGAGGCTGCTGTTCAACGTCATTGACACCGGCGTCGGCATTCATCAGTCCGCCCTCGAAGCGGTCTTCAAATCATTTGCGCAGGCTGACGGATCGACCACTCGCAAGTTCGGCGGAACCGGACTGGGCCTGGCCATCAGTCGCCGGCTCATCGAAGGCATGGGTGGCAAGATCGGTGTCTCCTCCAGAGTCGGAGAAGGCAGTGATTTCTGGTTTGAACTGACTATGCCGGCCTCCGGTTCTTCGTTGACCGAAAAGGCACAGCAGCAGACGGTGACAGCCAGACGCGTCATGCTGGTGGAAGACAAGCAGTCCTCCAACGAGTTGATGCAGACACTGCTTGCAGAGTTGTCTCTGGCCACTGTGACCGTACCCTCCGGCAGCGCCGCACTGGAATCCATCCGCAGTGCCGCAGCTAACGATGAAATGCCCGATCTCGTTCTGTTCAACGCTCAGCTATCGGACATGCCCGGCGAAATCTTTGCCCGCTGCATCGATGCGGACCCGGCCTTCGACAATATCAAGCTGGTTCCCATGGCCTATGTCACCGAACAGGTGCAGGAGCTTTATCCACACAATAACCCGCGCATTTCGGCGCAGATCACCAAACCCATCAAACGCTCTGAACTTGGCAGCATACTGGAACGGGCAATGAACGAAAACTTCATTGAAGTCGTCGTCGAGGACAAGTCTCTCGAGGCGCGGCGCCAGGCCTATTCCAAACTCAATATCCTGGTCGTCGAGGACAACGCGGTCAACCAGGAAGTGGCCCTGGGGATGCTCGAGAAGATCGGTTTTTCGGCCGATGTAGCGGATAACGGTCAGGAAGGTCTTGACCAGATAGACTCCGGCCGGTTCGACCTGGTACTGATGGATTGCCAGATGCCCGTGCTCGACGGCTATGCAGCGACACGTGCTCTGCGCCTGCGCGAGAGCACATCCGGTGAGCCTCGTAGCAGATTGCCGGTCATTGCCCTGACAGCCAATGCCATGACCGGTGATGCAGAGAAATGCCTGTCGGCAGGAATGGATGACTATCTGTCGAAACCTTTTGAACAACACGCACTGGAAGAGAAGATCATATTCTGGTTGTCCACCCGTCTATCCGAACTGTTGGCAGATGATGTCAAAGAGTTGGATCAGGCCGCGTGATCGAGTAGACGACATGACTATAATAATATACAGATACGGGGCTCGAGCAAGGCGGCGCTGCAGGCAACCCATCACCGTCTCGATGAGCCTGATTGCCCTGGCCATGCTGCTGCACAGCTCCCAGGCACTGGCAATCCCATCACCGGACCTCGTCATCAACCTCTCTGCCAGTGTCGCACAGCTGCTGGGCCTGTTGAGCGTCGTATTCGGTGGCTTCGCCATGTCGGCCAAGAAAAAGGCAAAGGCCAGGAACAAGCGTCCTTCACTGGGCGGAAAGCTGTTGCTCGGTGTGTCCGGCATCATGCTGCTGGGATCGCTGGCAGCCAATGTCCTGCAATACACCAGCTCCATCGATGCCAAGAATCAGCGACTGCACACCAATCTCGTGCGCAAGTCGATCGAGAACGGTGAAGCCGTAGGTGATACCAGCCTGAAGACGCTGTCATTCAGCGAGCAGCTGGACCATCCACAAGGTATCACCACCCAGACCCTGGCGGAATGGCTGGAAAGCGATGTGCCGCTGAACATCATCGACGTGCGGGAAAACGAGGAATTCGAAACCGGGGCTATCGAGGGAGCGGCGCATTTACGCTACCCGGACGTGCTGGCGCGTTCATCCCTGATTCCGGAGAACACACGCACACTGCTACTGTGCTATTCAGGCAACAGAAGTTCAGAACTGTGCGAAGAACTGACCAAGCAAGGCAAGGAATGCAATTTCATGATGGGCGGCTATGAGAAATGGCTGACCGAATCCAGACCCCTGTCGTCCAAGATCGACCTGTCCAAGGACGATCTCCGGCAGCTACCCGATTTCAAGAACAAGGACGTCCTGCTGGACACACCGGACGTGCACAAGCTGGTTGCCGAAGAAGGTGCCCAATTTCTCGATGTGCGCTATCCCAATGATTTCGTCAAGGGACATCTGCCGGGTGCCACCAACATCACCATGCGGGCACTGAGCAGCCCGGCTCTTGCCGAACGCATAGCCGGCCTTAAGGACGTTCCGTATATTGCCGCCTGCTATGACAAGCGCAGTTGCTTCTATTCACAGTTGATCGGACTGAGACTGGAACGGGCCGGACTGGATTTTCGGGGCCGATACACGGTTCCGCACGAGTACTACATTCCCAAGTCCGGCGAGCGGGCGCATGTCCAGGCCTGGAAGCAGACACAGGATCAACTGACCCTCGCCAGCTACGTCATCACCCCGATGCGTACACTGCTCGACAAGATGGTGGAGCTGACCGGGCATTATGTGCTCGCCCTGCTGGGTGTCGTTCTGTTGATTCGCCTGGCGTTGCTGCCATTGGCACTCAAGGCTGAACGCGACACGCGCGTGCAGAAGTCGCTGGCGGGCCGTATCACCGACCTGAAGGATGAGCTGTCGGATCATCCGCGCGCACTGTCCGAGGCCACCGTACAGTTATACAAACGTTACAGGATCCGACCTGTCATCAACATGCTTGCCAGTTTGTTTCAGTTATCACTGATGCTGCTGTTCTACTCCGCCGTCAACCAGAGCAGCGTTGCCTGGGAACAGACTTTCCTGTGGCTCGAATCAGCCTCCGCTCCTGATCCATTGCTGATACTGCCGATACTTGCCAGTGCCCTGTTCGTCGGTGTCCTGGTGTCACAGAGCCCGGTCCGAACGAGGCGCAAGGCACTGCTGTTGATCCTCGGTGGAGCTGCCCTGTTCTGGCTGCTGCAGGGCCTGGGCGCTGCCGTGAATCTGTACCTGGCCATCAGCATGGCCTTCCTGATTGCCCAGAGCGTGCTGTTCCGCGTCATCGGCAATGCACTGGAGTGGGACACTGCCGGTGCAGACAAGACGGATTCCATTGATGACACCGGCCTGATTCCCCTGTCCCAGGCACACTTTCTGCCCGAGTCCACTGGCAAGAAGGCCACTAGACTTGGACAGCTTATCGAAGCAGGTTACAACGTACCCGATGGCTTCGTGTTCACCAGTGTGATCACCAATCGCACTCGCCGTAAACCCGATAGACCATTGCTCACCAGGGCGCAGTTCAAGACGCTGAACCGCCTGTGGAATAAGCTCGATACCGGCAAGGTGGCCGTCAGGAGCTCAGGTGCCAACGAAGACGGAGCCGACAGCAGTTTTGCCGGTGTCTATGAGTCGATCCTGAACGTCAGCCGAGACGAACTGGAATCTGCAGTCAAGGAGGTCTATCAGTCCCTGTGTTCGGAACGCTCAGCTGCCTACACGCAGTCCACCGTCGAGATCGGCGAGAGTTTTGACATGGACCAGGGTGGTGTGGTGATTCAGAAGATGGTACCGGCAGAATTCGCCGGCGTCATGTTCACCGAACATCCGGCAACCACCGGTGCCATGATGGTGGAGATGGTGACCGGACTGGGCGAAGAGCTGGTCAGTGGCAATGTGACACCCGATACCTTCGCCTATGGCAAGCTCACCGGAGCGCTGCTGGAAGAGGAATCGAGCAGCACTCAGACGCCACCGATCGATGTGTCACCACTGCTGGCACTGGGTCGGGAGCTGGAAACCCTGTTCGGGCAGCCCCAGGACATCGAGTGGGCCTACGCCCGCGGCAAGTTCTACCTGCTGCAGGCACGTGACATCACGCGTTCGGTGGCCTCCGGCAACTCCCTGAAAAACCTTGCCGAGAGCGAACGCGGCAAGCTATTGAAGAATCTGCTGGGTCAGCGCAAGCGCTTGCGCGGCAGTGAGAAGATCGATGCGGACGATCCTGTCTACGTTCAAAGTGAATTGTCCGAACTGTTGCCACGGCCTACACCCTTCAGTGCAGATTTCATGGAGCGTCTGTGGTCTGCCGGTGGCAGTACGGATCTGGCGTGCCAGATGCTGGGTATTCCCTATAATGTCCACTACCGCTCGATGCCCTACATCAATACGGTATTCGGCTGGACTTACGTGAACAAGCAGGAAGAGAGGCGCCGCCTGGGCAAAGGCCCCGGTGCACTGGCCTCATTCAGGCTGGCACGCAATGCCGAAGCCACCGAGGAGCAGTTCCGTACCGAATTCCTGCCGCAGTTCCAGTCCGAGATGATCGAACGCAACGCCATCGACATGGACCGGCTGACCCTGGAGGCTGCTACCGCCCTGCTGGAGGCCTGGGTGGATCGTTTTGTGGAGCAGACTTACTGCGCCGCCGAGCTGATCAATATCAGTGCCGACTTCCACATGAAAACCGCTCTCGACAAGCTGGGGGCCGCAAACCTTGAGCCGACTCAGTTTCTCAATGATGCGGAGGAGACCGTCGTCAGCCATGCAATGTCGCTGTTGAATCGCCATACCGTCAGCCGCGAGAGCATCGAGGAATTTCTGTTGATATTCGGGCATCGGGCACCACTGGACTATGAGCTGTCAGAGCCGCGCTTCAGTGAAGACATGGATCTGGTCAGACAGTACATCGAGCGGTCGGTATCGACGGTGCCGCATGCCGGTGATGCTGACAAGCCGGATTCGCAGGCTGGTGATAACGCGCTGCCCGACAGCAGGGTTCTGTCGATTACGGTACAACGTGCCCGCAACTTCATGCGCCTGAAAGAAGAGGCCAAGCACTATTGCCTGATCGAACTTGCGCAGATCCGCCGCTTACTGCTGGCCATCGATACCAAGTGTCAGCTTGATGGTCGGATCTTCCAGTTGCACATCGGCGAAGCGGTCCAGCTGGCCGATTCGGCACAGCGCCTGGTACTGAGCCAGGTTGCCGACAGACGCTTCGAAGCGTCCATGGCCTGGAAGTCGCTGCAGCTTCCTGCCTCACTGTCCATCAGCGATCTGGAACGCATCGACATGCTGACCGGTACGCGCCCGGATGCCATCGTGCAAACGGACCTCGCCGGCAAGCGCGTTGCCGGCGAACATGAAGTGATGGGCACGGTCAGGGTGATCACTGACATCGACCAGATCAACACGTTCAAGGAAGGGGAGATTCTGGTTGCCAGGATGACCGATCCGACCTGGTATCCGCTGTTTTCACAGGCACGCGGCATCATTACAGAAGTGGGTGGCTGGCTCAGCCATGCGGCCATCGTCGCCCGCGAATACGATCTGCCAGCGATCGTCGGTGTCAACGGTGTCTGCCAGCGCCTGAAGACTGGCGACATCGTTCGCATGGACCTGACAGGCTCGGTGGAAGTCATCGAAGAGCGTCGCACGGAAAGGCCCGCAGCGCAGGAACGGACGACAGGCCAGGCACCTGCAGTCGCTGCGGTGCGGCCGGGCGAGTCCATCGAGGTGGATTCCGCCCAGGTGCAGATCTCGCCGGTCAGTATCTATCAGATGAACTCACGTGCCATCTTCCGCTATCAGCAGAGCCTTGAGCGACGGGCACTGAAGGACAAACTCGGCGATCGGCGTGCCACGCTCAGACTGGACGCCGCTGGCAAGGTCGAGGCTGATCGACGGGCTGCCAATCGCGCAGCGACGATCGAGATGATGAAAAAAGTGGGTTGAACCTCGCAGCCGCGCCGTCCCGGACGCCCTCAGTTAGCTGGCAGGATGTCGGGCAGGAATGTGGTTATCTGAGGGAAATTCCACAGCAGCACGAGACCGGCTACCTGAATCAGCACAAAGGGCCAGATACCCCGATAGATATCGCCGGTAGTCACTGACGGTGGCGCCACGCCGCGCAGGTAGAACAGGGCGAATCCGAAGGGTGGCGTGATGAAGGAGGTCTGCAGATTCACAGCGATCAGTATGGTGATCCATTCCGGTGGCATCAACGCAGGGTCTGCCGCATAGATCACCGGACCGACGATCGGGATGACGATGAAAATGATCTCGATGAAGTCCAGGACGAAACCGAGCAGGAACAGCACACCCATCACCACCAGCAAGAGGGTGCGCGGATCCTCGATACTGCGCAGCACCTCCTGTATGTAGTGCTCACCACCGTAGGCGCGAATGGACAGACTCAGGAACAGGGAGGCGATCAGGATCATGAACACCATGCAGGTGACCTTGGTCGTTTCCCGGACCACCGGCGACATGACTTTCTTGTTCACCAGTACCACGCAGGAATACAGCAGTCCGAACACGGCCATGTGATACGCGATGATGGACACCCAGACAGCAATGCGATTCTCCAGCGTGACCTCGTCAAGTGTCATGCGCAGGTCGAAATTGCCGCGCATCAGCAGCAGAATGATCACCGCAAATGCAGCCCAGAGGATGACTCTCGTGGCACTCCGGTCGTTTTCGGACAGGCGCGCGGCTGCCAGCATGATCGCCCCGGCGGCACCCAGGGCCGCCGCCGGTGTCGGGCTGGTCACACCCCCGAGTATCGAGCCGAGCACCGAAACGATCAGGATGACCGGCGGTGAAACCACGCGCAGTACATCGATATTCGCCAGCCGGTTGATGGCGGCCTTGAGCCCGTACAGTATCAGCAGCAGTGGCACTGCATAGTCGAGAAACCGGACACCGGCCGTGTCGTTCAGATCGAGCAGGTACACATCCACCAGCACATAGCCGATGACGCCTGCAATACCGAGCAGAATCGGTCGGCGACTGTACTGGGGCTGCAGCGCCAGTGCCAGCAACAGTATGAACAGCGACCCCACGACGAGCGCCGCCGTTCCGTGCGATACCAGTCCGGTGTCGCCAACGGTATCCTGGGCGCTGACGATTCCCAGCTTTGCCAGCACGATCCAGCCAGCCGACAACAGCACCAGCGGCCCGATGCTCAGCAGGACCAGCAGCCCGGTGCGGTGCCCATAATGAGCAGCTATGTGAAATGCATCGGGGTGGGGATCCTCGAGTTCGATGGGCGGCGCCGCCTTGGGGTTGAACAATGCATAGCACAGCGCATACAGGGCATACATGAAGGCCAGCACGACGCCGGGAATGAACGCAGCCTTGAACAGTGTACCGGTGGACAGGACGGCCGGTTCACCGAGCATCTGCATGACCGTCTGACCAAGTTCCCTGGCCCGGTTCTCCTGCCCGATGGAATACATGTCACCGACGATGGAGCCCAGCAGCACGATCACGATGGACGGCGGAATGATCTGTCCCAAGGTGCCCGAGGTGGCGATGACACCGGTGGCCAGAGGCTTCGAATATCCGGCACGCAGCATGGTGGGCAGTGCAATCAGGCCCATAGTCACCACGGTGGCACCGACCACGCCGGTGCTGGCCGCCAGCAGGGTACCGACCAGTACCACGGAAATGGCCAGCCCGCCCGGCAGGGTACCGAAGGTGCGTGCCATGGTCGTCAACAGATCTTCGGCAATGCGGGAACGCTCCAGCGCGATACCCATCAGGACGAACAACGGCACTGCCAGCAGGGTTTCCACATTACCGCCGAAGGCACGCGAAAACACCCCACCGGACCAGGTCGACAGTGTGGACAGAAAGGCGCCGTCCCAGCCCTGGGGCAGCACGGGAATCATGCGGCTGCCCTCTGCACCCTCAGCAAGGGTATACAGCAGCCCGCCATGGCTCATCAGCGCGATGATGGCAAAGCTGATGATCGCCGAACCGGCAATGGCAAAGGCCACCGGAAAACCCGACAGGATGCCGATGAACAGGCAGGTGAAGGTGATGATCAGCGAAATTTCAACGCCATCCAGACCGAAGATCATGTCATCGATCTCCTGTCGGGTGGTGGCGACTACCGGCTGGCGCCAGCGATGGCACTGCCAGCCCGCCGGTGGGATTGGCGCGCTTGGGGGCCCCTGTCCGGTCTCGCCGACGTGCACTTTCGGCACTGCGTACGCTGGCCAGCTGGGCACTGGCACTGCCCGGCGGTGGCTGGCTCATCGAGCGCTCCACCTGCCCGGCCTCCAGTGGCTTGCCGAGGTGGATGTCCGGCTCCGGCTCGGGTGGTCCGGCGTCGAGCGGATCGGCCGGGTGTGACTCGATCTCTTCGTCGCGCGCCAGCAGTGCCCACAGGTTGCGCAACAGGAAGGCCACCGCTTGTATAAACAACAGAGCCGCAAACACCAGGATCAATACCTTGAACGCCCACACCCAGGTGAATTCAGCCGTACCGGAGGTTTCCAGTCGCACCCCGCGCCAACTGGCCTTGTCAGAAAAGATATTCATCGGACGCTGGGCAAAGATCGAGTTGGTCGCCAGCGGCCAGGCAAACCACCACAGCAGGATGGTGGTTGGCAGCATGAAAAAGATGGCCCCGAGCAGATCAATCAGTCGCTGGGCCCGGTAACCCAGGTTACCGTAAACCAGATCGACCCGCACATGACCGCCTTCGATGAAAGTGTATGCCGATGCGAAGGTGATCAGTATGGCGTTGTAGAATTTGAGCTGGCCGGAGAGCCATTGCAGCTCGGCGTTGGACAACTGCAGGCCGAACGGTGAGAACAACAACTCGTTACCGCGAAACACCTGACCCATGATGATGATCAGGACTTGCTGCAGCATCATCAGCAACACGAACCAGGCGCTCAGCTGGCCGATGGTGCGATTGAACGATTCCAGCGTCAGTACCGTGGCCTTGAGAAATCGCCGGCTCAGCAGGCCCAGCAGCACCAGCAGCAACACCAGACTGAGCATCATGTACAGAAATTCCGGCGATTTACCGGCCAGCGTCAGTGCCACCATGCGCTCCTTGAGCACGTCCATGTGAAACCACTGCCAGATGGTCCACGGCAGCATCGCCAGGTCCACAAAACCGTTAACCAGCCCAGTTAAAATCGATAGAAGTGTCGCCAAGCGGGCCTCCTCGAACTCCTGTCAGGAAAACAGTCTTTGCCACACCAGGCCCGGGCCTGCACGACCGGTGACTATCCGCACCATGGCGGACAATCGGACCGTGACCTGGTGTTGCGGCGATTACATCACCCAGCTGGAACGCCTCCCGGATTATCCGAGTACGCGATCCCGCTGACGCGTGTAGGCACCGTCTGACAAGCCAGCCCAGCGCGAGGAAAGCTTCATGCTTTGCATGACCGAATCGTGGACCCTGGCAAAGAACTCGTCATCCATGTTCTCGTCCAGTACTTCCCTGGAGGCTGCACCAAACGCATCCCACACCGAATCCGGGAATTCCAGTGTCTGTACACCACCGGCAACCAGCCGGTCCAGGGCCAGGGAATTGTTGGCCAGGTACTGGTGCAGATTCCAGGAATTGGCGTCTCCGCAGGCAATCTCGATCATCTTCTGGTGATGAGGCTTGAGCGAGGCCCAGCGATCGGCATTGACGGCGCAACTCAGGCCCGCGCCCGGCTCATGGAAACCAGAGGTATAGAAGAACTTGGTGATTTCCTGGAAACCCGCCTTCTCGTCAGCCCAGGGGCCGATCCACTCGGTACCGTCGATGGCACCCGAGGCCAGCGCCTGGTAGACCTCGGAACCGGCAATGGTCTGCACCGAGGCGCCGAGCTTGCCCAGTGCCGCACCTCCGAGTCCGGGCATCCTGAATTTCAGGCCCTTGAAGTCGTCAGCGCTGCTGATTTCCTTGCGGAACCAGCCACCGGCCTGTGCGCCGGTGTTACCGGCCAGAAATGAGACCAGGCCGAATTCCTCACCCAGCTCCCGGTGCATCTCGTGGCCACCCATGTGGTAATACCAGTTGTTCAACTCGATGGCCGTCATGCCGAAGGGTACGGCCGTAAAGAAGGCAAACGCCGGATGCTGGCCGACATAGTAATAGTCCGCGCCGTGGTACATATCAGCCTGGCCAGTGGTGACGGCATCGAAGACCGCCGGCAGACCGGATACCAGTTCACCCTGCGCCTTGATTTCGATCTCCAGCGTACCGTCGGACATGGCATTGACCGAATCGGCGACGCGCTGAGCCGCGTCGAATACACCCGCCAGGCCTCGGCCCCAGGTGGTGACCATGACCAGCTTCTCCCGGCCCTGCGATAGGGCGGGTGCAGAGGTAATGAGTCCGGAGCCTGCAACCGCGGCAGCACCTGCTGCACCGGCACCTGTTTTCAGGAAATGACGTCGTGACATGTTCTGTTCTCTTGCTGACGGATAGGAAAAATTAGAATGAGGCTATGACTCTGTTCCGGCCTGCCTGTCAATGGTGTTTTGTCAGTGATTCAGGCTCAGGCGGCACAACAGTTTGCAAACTGCCGATCGCAGCTAATGTAGCTCAATAGGCAAGCTGCCGTCTACCGGCATCCTCTCCCATTGCAGAACCAGCGGCACGAATGTGGCGTGGGTCAGATATCTTTCATGGTCCAGTCACACTGCCGGGAACGCCGCCTGACCCTGCTCAGGCCCGGCAGGCAGCAGTGATGCCTTGATCCCAGGGGCGATTGTGTTACGCTCACGATCAGTTCGGACCGTTCAGCCAGAGAGTCCGTTTACGCGCCAGATAAGCAATGCACTGCAAAAACGATCGGTCAATCGATGAATCGAGTCTGCTCGGCATCGTCCTGATGGCACTGTCGATGGTCGCCTGGAGCACTGGTGCCATGGCTGTGGATGCCACCGTGAACCGCTCGGTGAACAGCTCGGTCACTGCGCTTTCCGTGGCCACCAGGCTCTCCGAGGTGCAACGCGGAACGTTCGACGGCAGAGACTACCTGACCCTGCATATCGGTGGTCACGAGATCGGACCCAGCAGCTGTCGCAGTAACGTATTGCGTATGGACACCAGCAGCGGCAGCGGAGCCGCCCGCCAGGAACAGATAGAGACGATCGCCCTGTCGGCCATGTTGTCAGCGACCACTGTCGTGGTCGTGGTGCCACTGGCAGCCGGACAGTGTGTGGACGGCAAGCCCACCTTCACCGACCTCTATCCACTGCCCGTCAGTCCGTAGTCGGTCGAGTCCTGCTGGCCACGGATGACAGGTGGCCGGCAACCAGTGGCGACAGGCGCTCGCCGCCATCCCACCTGAAGTGACCTGTTTGGCAGTCCTGCAGACGGATTGTCGACGCACGGCATCCCGCCTGTTATGATTCCGGTGAAACTTGGGAATAATATCCCAACCGATCCGTGGCGCCCTGCGACTGACGAACAGACATGACACCCAACTGCTGCAAACCTGACCAGTCCGGACAGCCAGCGTTGCGATAGATGCACGCCAACCTGCAAAAAGCTGTCACCAAAGTTCTCTCGCCGCTGGTGAGACTGCTGCTGCGTCACGGTGTCTCGCACGCCGAGTTCGTCAACTGGGCCAAGCAGTCCTACGTCGCGGAAGCTTATGAACACTTTGGCATCGATGGCAAGGCACCCACTGTCTCGCGGATCGCCATCGTCACCGGCATCAATCGCAAGGAGGTGAAACGCATGCGGGAACTGCACAGTGACGTCGATGCAGATCCGGGCAAGCACAACCGTGCCATGCGTGTGGTGACCGGCTGGCTGCAGGATCAGGAGTTCCAGAGCGCCACGGGTCGACCACGTGCGCTCAGCTACGGTGATGCACAGGATGGTTTCAACCAGCTGGTGAAGCGCTATGGTGGCGATGTTCCGGCCCGGGCGATGCTTGATGAGCTGGTACGTGTTGGCACGGTGCGGCACGATGATGGCAAGGTTACCCTGCAGCAGGAAGGCTACGTACCCCATCAGAGTGAAGCCGCACTACTGGATCTCTTTGCGATCAGTGCCACGGATCTGCTGACGACGCTCGAATTCAATCTGCACACCAGCGGAGAGCGCCGCCTGCAGATGAGTGTGGCCTATGACGATGTAACCACCGATGGTCGTGATCAATTCCGCGCCCTGAGCGCCGCAGAAGGCCTGAAACTGTTGAAGAGCCTGGACAAGGCACTGTCGGTGCATGATCGGGATGCCAACCCCGGCATACGGGGCGTTGGACATCACCGTGTCGGGCTCGGCCTGTACTGGATCGAGGATGAATATCCCGCGAACGGCGATGCAGCAGACGATGCAGAGGGAGATCGGACATGAGCCGCTGGAACTCACAGGGCAACTGCGTACGCTGGCTGCTGCTGCTGGCATTCCTGCCTGCACTGACAGGCTGTGACGGCGGTATATTCGGCACCGGTGACGGCAGTGACTCCTTGAGCACGGTGGATGCCTCCGGCCCGGGTGATGAGATACCTGCACAGACACCCGACGGCACAGGCAATGACGGGCATCCAGCTGCCATGCCGGATGCGCCGGAGGATAACGGCGCCACCGAAACCAGGGCATTCGCCAACCTGCTGATTACCGGCTCAGTGAGTGATCCCCGACTGGTCATGGTCAACCTCAGCAGTGAAAACCTGACGGTCCGTGTCGGATCTGACAGCGCCAATGTGTTCGCCTCACCGGTCGTGTCCGGCACCACCAGCCAGCGGGTTCGCGTCTCGGTGAACGCCTCCGAACTCACGGTACTGGATGAGAATGGCAGCCGCCGGCTTCTCACACTCTCTCCGCTTCATCTGGGTGCCTTTTCGGTAACCACGCTGATTGCCAGGGACAGGCCACCGACCGATGCACAGGGAATGGCTCCCTCTGCCACCTCCTCCCCGTCACCGGCGGTGGAGATCATCACTCTGGCAACGCGGCTGTCGGCCGATGCTGCTGATGTTGCCGGTGTCCGGCTGCTGCAGGCGGATCGGCTGGGCACTGACGATGCGCCTGCCAGCATGACCCTGGTCCCGGCCGGCAGCGAACCGGGTGGTGCGGAAGTCACCCTGGACGATATTTCCGTTGACAGCTTCGGTGACAGAGCAGCCTATGAGGTGGTGGCACCGGGTAGCTACGTGCTGACCGATTCCGCAGCGCGCTTCGATCCTATCGCCCTGACCGTGGCCGCGGCGCACACGTATACGCTGATCATCACGGGCTCTCCGGCGAGTCTGTATATCGTCAACGACAGCGCACCGTCAGGCGCGGGCACCGCGGCCCTGCGCTGAACTGCAAACGATGTCCGTGAACAGGCAATTGCTGATCGTCGCCAACCGGCCCTCGGCGAATACTCGAAGATTGAGTGATGCGGTGGTTCGCGGTGCCGGCGACACCAGCATCGAAGGCGTCGACGTCCTGTTTCGCGAACCTCTGCAGGCCACACCCGAGGATGTACTCGGCTGCCAGGGAATCATCATCGGCACCACCGAGAATTTCGGCTACATGAGTGGCTTGCTCAAGGATTTCTTCGAACGCATCTATTACCCCTGCCTGGAGCGTACCCAGGGCCTGCCCTATGCCCTGTATGTCCGGGCAGGTAACGATGGCCATGGTGCGCAGAGCGCGGTCGAGCGGATTGTCACCGGACTGCGCTGGTCCGCGATACAACCCTGTGTCATTCTCAGGGGTGACTACCAGGACGAATTCATAGCGCAGTGCGAGGAACTGGGCATGCTCATGGCAGCCGGATTGGAGTCGGGAATTTTCTGAGCAGGCCAATGCAGCGAACAGGTGCCGCTGATAGGGGAAACTCGGGCGGTGAACATGCCGCTGTCGAATGGCTCAGGCAGGCTGCAGGTTCGCATAGGCCAGGACCAGCCATTTGCTGCCCGCGTCCTCGAAGTTGACCTGCACCCGCGCCTGCTTGCCGCGCCCTTCCTGGTCCAGCACGATTCCCACACCGAACTTGCCATGCCTGACCATCTGACCGACACTCAGGCCGGTATCCGTTGCCTCCTCCACGAAGCGGCTCGACTGAGCGGGTCGATAGACCGGCAGACTCACCTGCATACGCGGGCGGATCTCCTCGAGCAGTTCGCCGGGTAATTCGGTAACGAATCTCGATGGCGGATTGTACTGGTCACGGCCGTGCAGGCGACGCTGTTCAGCCATGCACAGGTATAACTTGCGCTCGGCGCGCGTGATACCCACGTAGCACAGACGGCGCTCCTCTTCCATGCGCACCGGATCTTCTGCGGATCGCTGGTGGGGAAACAGGCCCTGCTCCATGCCGGCCATGAAGACCACCGGAAATTCCAGCCCCTTGGCCGAGTGCAGGGTCATCAACTGCACTGCATTGTCATCCGGTGCCGCCTGCCCCTCGCCCGCCTCCAGCGCTGCATGGGCGAGAAATTCATCGATGGCATTCAGGTCCGGATCCTCGTCGGACTGATGAACGAAAGTGCGCGCAGCATTGACCAGTTCCTCGACGTTCTCTACCCGGCTCTGGCCGCGCTCGCTGGTATCCTTGCCGAAGTGCTCGATCAGACCGCTCAGTTCACTCACTGTCTGTACCTGCTGTGGCAAGGCCTGTTCCGCAATGGCCTTCTGCATCGAATCCATCAGTGACAGGAACTTGCCGACAGCCGTATTGGCCCGGCCACTGAGACGCTTCTCGCTGACCAGTTCGGTGGCGGCCTGCCACATGGGAATGCTGCGTGTTCTGGCTTCCTGGCGAATGTCGGCAACCGTCTTGTCGCCGATACCGCGTGCCGGCTGATTGATGATACGCTCCAGCGACACGTCATCGTAGCTGTGCGTGGCCAGTCGCAGGTAGGCGAGCGTATCCTTGATCTCGGCGCGTTCGAAGAATCGCAACCCACCATAGACGCGGTAGTTGACGCCGGCCGCGACCAGGTATTCCTCAATGACCCGCGACTGGGCGTTGGAGCGGTACAGGACGGCGCAGTCCTGTCGCTGGCCACCATCAGCGACGTGATCGATGATGGTCTCAACGATGAACCGCGCTTCATCGGTTTCGTTGTACGCGTTGTACAGGGTGATGAGTTCGCCTTCGCCACCGGCAGTCCACAGATTTTTCCCCAGACGCCCCTGGTTCCTGTCGATCAGCGCGTTGGCCGCATCGAGGATGTTACTGGTGGACCGGTAATTCTGTTCCAGCCGTACCAGTTCAGCACTGGTGAAATCCTTGTCGAAGTTGAGGATGTTCTCGACCCGTGCACCACGCCAGGCATAGATGGATTGATCATCGTCGCCGACGGCAAACACATGCCCACTGTCACCGGCCAGCAGCCGTATCCAAGCATACTGGATGGCATTGGTATCCTGGAACTCATCGATCAGCAGATGCTGCAAACGCTGGCGGTAGTGAGCCAGCAGTACAGCATTGTCCCGCAGTGTTTCCAGAGCTCGCAGCAGCAGTTCGGCAAAGTCGACGGCACCTGCCCGCTTGCAGGCCGCCTCATAGGCTGTGTACACGCGAATGTACTGAGCGGTAATCGGGTCGTTCCCGTCGTCGATATGTGAAGGTCGGCGCCCCTCATCCTTGTGACCGTTGATGAACCACTGCACCTGTCTTGGCGGGAAATGCGCCTCGTCAAGCTCCAGGGAACGAATCGTGCGCTTGACCAGACGCAACTGGTCATCGGAATCCAGAATCTGGAATGCCTGTGGAAGACCGGCCTCCTGCCAGTGCATGCGCAGAAATCGATGGGCGATGCCATGGAACGTTCCGATCCACATGGGCCCGGTTGCCTGTCCCAGTAACTTCTCCACGCGCTGGCGCATCTCGCGTGCCGCCTTGTTGGTGAAGGTCACCGCCATGATACTGAACGGGGACACGCCCTCGACACGGTTGAGCCAGGCGATACGATGCACCAGCACGCGGGTTTTGCCGCTGCCTGCGCCGGCCTGCACCAGCAGGTGCCCGGGAGGGGCCGTGACGGCCTGCCGCTGTGCCTCGTTCAGGGAATCGATGAGATCGGATACATCCATTGGCGCATGGTAACAATGGACGCCACTTCACGCACCTCGAACCTGATGATTTATCCAGCAGATCCGGGCGCAGGCAGGTTTGGATCCGGACAGGACTACACTGGCCCTGGGCGTCGCAATGGCCTGCAGACACACAGGTGTACTTGAATCACGCCATGGCTGGATGAACGCGTTGTATGATTCAGTAAACCAGCCCGGCGCAGACACATCGTTGCAGTACCCGGACATGCCGGACGACCGAAGGCTTGCACTGACCTATGGCCAGACATCACCATCACCCCGACCCGGCTGCCGGAGACCTGCGTGTTGCCCTCGCCGTAGCGGTCAACCTGGCCCTCACCGTTGCGCAGATTGTCGGTGGTCTGTTCGCCGGCAGCCTGTCACTGATCGCCGATGCGCTGCACAATCTGTCGGATGCGATGTCCCTGATCATTGCCTTCGTTGCCCGCAGGATAGGCAGGCGACCATCTGACGAGAGCATGACATTCGGTTATGCACGGGTGGAGATCGTAGCGGCGCTGATCAACTACACCACGCTCATCATCATCGGCCTGTTCCTGGTCTACGAAGCGTCCATGCGGTTCTTTGAACCGCAGATTGTGGATGGCTGGCTGATCGTCATCATTGCCTGCATCGCACTGGCGGTGGATGCCATTACCGGCTTGCTGACCTACACCCTGTCCAGGCAGAGTATTAACATGCGAGCCGCCTTCCTGCACAACGTAGCGGACGCTCTCGGGTCCGTCGGCGTCATCGTCGCCGGTACCCTGATCATCATTTATGACTGGTGGATCATCGACCCGATCGTCACGCTGGGTATCGCCGGCTATATCCTGTGGCTGTCCATCACCGAAATCGGCGGGGTCATCCGCATACTCATGCTCGGCAGTCCGCCGGACATCGACATGAACCAGCTGATCGATTCAATCACAGAGGTCGTGGGTGTGAACGGCGTCCATCATGCCCATCTGTGGCAAATGGATGAGCACCGTAACGCGATGGACGCCCACATCGTCATCGACGGTGGCAGCTGGCACCGTGCCGATGACATCAAACAGCATGTGCGGGATGTGCTGCTCCGTGACCATTCGATTGCTCATGTGACACTGGAACTGGAATGCCGGCGCCACGCCTGTACCGATACGCAGCTGATCGGGTATACCAGCCACTGAGCAAATGGCGGGCTGCGATCGTGCTCAGATCCACTTCAGGCGGCGGAACAGCCAGACGATCAGCAGCGCAAACAAGCCCATGCCCACGCACAACACTACAAAGGCCAGGTTGTTCTCGACACCGGGCATGCCGCCCACATTCACACCGAACAGACCGGTGATGAAACCCAGGGGCAGGAAAATGGCCGAAATGATCGACAGCACGAACAAGCGATCGTTCATCGCCTCAGCCCGCTCCTCGACCAGTTGCTCCTGCAGTAACAGGGCTCTTTCGCGGATCATGTCCAGATCCTCCAGCAAGCGAACCAGCGCATCCTGTGTATCACGTAGTGAGTTGCGATCCTCGCCGATCAGAAAATCATCAGCATCACGCAGGAAACCGGCAAGCGCTTCACGCTGCGGTGCCAGGTAACGTCTGAGGGTCAGAACCGTGCGGCGAAAGGCACTGATGCCGGTTCTGGAGGTGGAGGCGTTTGTCGACAGCAGTTGCTCCTCGATATCATCCACCCGTTCATCGAGTTCGGAGATGACCGGACTCATGCGCGCGACCAGTTGTTTGGCGATCATTGTGATGAGACTGCCGGTACCCTGCGGCGGTGTGCCTGCACGGAACTGATCACGAACATCTTCAGTGGCCAGAATCCGGTGAGCGCGCGTGGTGATGACACAGCGGTGGGTTGCCCACATACGTAGCGAGATCATGTCCTCCGGGTGTGCGCCCGGGTTCAGGTTCACCCCTCTCAGGTTCAACAGGAATCCGTCTTCATGGCGCACGATGCGTGGCCGGGTATCATCCTGCAGCAATGCTGCCAGCACCAGTTCATCCGGTGCGCCGACACGCCGGAGCCACGACTGGGTCTCCGGCGACAATCGGTTCATATGTATCCAGCACCACCGCCCCTCATCCCTGGTATTCAGCTGATTCAGACTCGCCCAGTCCAGCTCTGTCACCCTGCCCGCCGCATCGACGGTGAAACCGTAGATCAGGGCACGTGTATCTGCCATCGCCTCATCCGTCATTGCTAAGCTGTTGCTTACGGTTACGTCGGTACCAGTCAAAGAACTCTTTCATCATCGCCTTGTCCAGTGCAGCGATTTCTTCTGTCGGGCAGAAGACAGACAGGGTGGTCACGATCATGGCTGCCTCATTGGTGGAGAATTCCACGGCCGGCCTGGCATCGGGAATATCGATACCTGTGCGCTGTTCGAGCATCGTGTTGTAGCGCTGCGCGGTCTCGATGAAGTGCGCAGTGAGCGCTTCGATTTGCATGACCAGCTGGTTTTCCGCATCGATCGGGAAGTCGCCGGGTTCGACGGTGATGGAAAAGCTGTGAAACTGATAACGTCGCAGGAAATTCTGGTTGATGACCGTATTGGCCAGAAACAGGCTGTTGGGCAACACGGCCGTGCGACCGGTATAGGTGTAGTTGCCCAGTTCGATTTCCTGAATGGTCGTGGTCATGAAGTTACGTTCGATGACCTCGCCGACATGCGTACCGATGGCGATCCAGTCCCCGATCGAAAACGCACGGCTGGTGCGGATGACGAAGGCTCCCAGCAGGCACAGGGACAGCTCCTTGGTGGCAATGACGATGGCCACGGCAATGGCCGTGATCGACAGGATGAATTCCTGGATCTGCGAGAGCCACAGCACCAGGATCGTCACGATGATGACCGTGACCGTGGTGACGTGCACCGTGGACATGGTGCGGCGCTCAGAGGAGGTGAGAATGGTACTCGTGCGTCGTATTCGCCGGATGATCAGGCCACGCAGCAATACGGCACACAGTATGACTGCAACCGTCAGTGTCGCCCGGTGGGACAGCAGATGCTGTAACAGCGTGTAGCTCATGTCAGCTTCAGCTCGGGTGCCATGTCACTGCCATATGCCTCGGCTGGTGCCAGGGCTGGGGTTGGCGGGTTCAACTGCCTCATGGGTGTTCATGGTGCGAGCGGCGACGTTGCGGAGGATTCATCGGCACAGGACTGACTATAGCGGCTACGGAAGACTTGCACATTAATCAGCAATCACCGTACCGTGGACACTCACTGATATCCGTCAGTGAACTCTCGGCGCTATACTCTCCATCATGATACCTGCAGACGAAGCCCTGAAAAGGCTGAAGACGGGCAACGCACGGTTCGTTGCCGACCTCCTGGACTTGCCGGCCATGGCCAACCAGTCTCGCCGGGCCGACCTGATCAAGGAGCAGACCCCCTTTGCCATCATCCTCGGTTGTTCCGATTCGAGGGTACCGGCGGAGATTATTTTCAATCAGGGACTGGGGGATCTGTTTGTCATCCGCGTCGCCGGTAATATCGTGGCACCCTCGCTACTCGGAAGCGTGGAGTTTTCTGCCGTTCAGCACGGCGCGCGACTGGTGGTGGTACTGGGACACACTCTGTGCGGCGCCATTCAGGCCACCGTCAGCGAGCTCAAGCAACCTTCAGCCAACAGATCCCCGAACCTGCAATCCATCGTCAACCGCATTCAGCCCTCCGTGCAGACACTGATGGAAGCTGGCCTGGACAACGACGAGACGACGCTGGTAAAGCTGGCTACCCGTGCCAACATCCGCTCTTCCGTGGCTCACCTCAAGCACGGTTCACAGATACTGGAAAACCTCATTGCCAACGATGGACTGTGCATCGTCGGTGCCGAGTACTCACTGGAAACGGGTGAAGTGGATTTCTTTGAAGAAGACTTCGATGTGGCTCGACCAGCCGCCATCGAGCACTGAGCGCATCAGCTCAGGCCAGGATTTTCTGCCGTGCAGTCTTCTAGTCGCAAGGTGCCCAGACACCATTGAAAGCCTGCAGGTCATCTGGCGTCAATCGACCTTTTGCGTACAGCTCATCCAGCGCAGCTTCGTCCAGGTGTTGCGCTTCGCCGTCGGCATTGGTGTAGTTCCAGACACCATAGATGGCCATCAGAAACAGCGTTTCCAGTATGTCGCCCACGCGCACGGCCTGCTCTGCGGCAAACGTCTGCAGGTCATCGATGGTCAGCGGAACCTGGCGTTTCTGGTATTCGCCGAGCAGAAAAGACGAGATACCCTCGTCCCAGAGAGGATCAACCTGAAGCTGTTGCATGCGTGAGTCACTGAATTTAGTTGATTGGTGAGGCTCATGTTGCAATCTTGCTGCCAGAATCCGACCGCCCTGAAGGCGATTGCCGGGAAGTGTGCTGAAGTGCAGATTAATCAGCGGCGACGCAGACCGACGAGCAGGCAAGCGATTCCGGCCAGCGCTACGAGCAGAATCCACCAGGGCGTACGGACCGTCTCACTGACGATATACGCACTGCTCAGCAACGCTGCCGACAACAGCAGTGCGCCGCCAGTGATACTGTAACGCAGGGTCCTGTCGGAGCCGTTGGATCCGCGGCCTCCCGGGCTCTGCCGGTAGGGTCCATGTGCAGCCGATTCCTGGCGTAAGGACCGGTTCTTCTGTGCCACGAAATCATGCACCATCATCGGCAGCTCCGGCAGCACCTCGAGAATGGCAGGCGCCTGATCAACGAAGCGCCGGATCAGGATCCGCGGATTGTTGCGCTTGACCACCCAACGCTGCAGGAACGGCTTGCCGGTCGCCCACAGATCCAGATCCGGATACAGTTGGCGGCCCAGGCCTTCGATGTTCAACAGCGTCTTCTGCAACAGGACCAGCTGCGGCTGGACTTCCATTTCGAAGCGTCTGGCCACGTGAAACAGCTGCAGCAATACATCTCCCAGGGATATTTCGGACAAGGGCTTTTCGAATATGGGTTCGCAGACAGCCCGCACCCCAGCTTCCAGCTCACTGACCCGGGTGTCTCTGGGTACCCATCCCGAGTCGATATGCAACTGCGCCACACGCCGGTAATCACGTTGAAAAAAGGCCAGCAGATTTTCGCCGATATAGCGTTGATCCTCATCGGTCAATGAGCCGATGATGCCGAAATCAACGGCAATGTATTGCGGATGCTTCGGGTGTTCACGCGAAACGAAGATATTGCCGGGGTGCATGTCGGCATGGAAGAAATTATGTTCGAACACCTGGGTATAGAAAATCTCCACACCGTGTTCTGCCAGTCGGCGCATATCCATGCCGATAGCTTCCATGGCCTTGATATCACGTATCGGTATGCCACTGATGCGTTCCTGGACCATGACGGCACTGCGCGTGAGGTCCCAGTGGATTTCCGGAATGTACAGCGTTTTCGAGTCCTTGAAATTGTTCCGTAGCACGACGGCATTGGTGGCCTCTGCCACCAGGTCCAGCTCAGCGTGGATGGTTCTGTCGTACTCGGCGACCACCTCGCGCGGTCGCAACCGCCGGCCGTCCTGGAGCACCAGTGCAGCCATATCGGCCAACAGGTACATCAGGCTCACATCGCGACGAATGGTATCGCGTATGCCTGGACGCAGAACCTTGACCACCACTTCACTGCCGTCATGCAGCACTGCGCCGTGTACCTGCGCCACAGAGGCCGAAGCGATCGGGATGTCTTCGAACTGCCTGAAGATGACACTGACCGGCTGGCTCAGGGCACGTTCGATCTCCTCGCGAGCCAACTCGCTGGCAAACGGCTTGACCTTGTCCTGCAGCAAGGTCAGTTCATCGCCGATATCATCGGGCAGCAGATCCCGGCGTGTGGACAGTACCTGGCCGAGCTTGACGAAGACCGGACCCAGTTCTTCAAGTGCCAGCCTGATCCGCGTACTGCGTGGCAACGCGCGTGTCTCGCGACTCATCCAGCGAGTCGGTGACAGGAGAAACACGTGGCGCAGTAACTGAGCCTGCGTGTTCTGCAATAACAGCTCTTCCAGTGCGTACTTCACCATGACGTGTTCGATACGAGCGAACCGCGCGATACGACCCATCAGTAATCATCCCCGGTGCTACCCGGATCCGGCACCGGTGATCCGGTCGTGTCATCGCTTACAGCGAGCTGTCGCTCCATCAGCCGGACTCTGGCCTCCAGCCTGTCTGCATCAGCACGCAGCAGGTCGACCTCCTGACAGAATGCGTGAACCGCGCAATCAGGTGCTACCAGGCTGACTTCCTCCTGCAGGTAGTCACTGGTGTTACGTTGCAGGGCCGAGCGGGTGCGCGCCACCCACCCGCCGAACTGCCTGCCCGCCTGCCCGAACCGGTGGGTCAGCGAGTCACCCAACAGTGGTGAAATCAACTCTTCCCAGTCCGGGTCCAGACCGGCGATGATCTCTTTCAGTTGCTGGCCAGTGGCGACATCGCCATCGACAGTGACCTCTCCACGGTACAGCGATTCATTACCGCGCGACAGTGATCGCAAGGCAGCCAGCGATCCGCTGATGGTTGTATCAGCTGCCACGTCATCGTCACCGACCACGTAGACACAGCCATTGGTAACAGACAGAGTCACCGTTATCGCCGGTGAACTGACCCGGACTCGTACCAGTTTGTCCTCGATGACCGAGAGCCTTTCCCGTGTGTCAGGGTCGATGGTCAGCAGTGCCTCGATGGCCTGCTCGATGACGACATTCAGTGGTGTTGGCAGTGACATGGTGCTGTGCCGCTAGAGTTTGAAGCCTTTGTGCAAGGCTACGATGCCGCCCGTCAGATTGTGATAGCTCGTCTTGCCAAAACCCGCCTCATCCATCATCTGCTGGAGTGTGTCCTGGTCCGGGTGCATGCGAATGGACTCGGCCAGATAACGATAGCTGTCGGCATCATTCGCAACCAGTTTGCCCATGATGGGCAGGGCCACGAAGGAGTAGGCATCATAGGCCTTGCTGAGCAGGGGTAGTACCGGTTTGGAAAATTCCAGAACCAGCAGACGTCCACCCGGCTTGAGTACCCGGTGCATGGAGGCCAGCGCCTGGTCCTTGTCCGTCACATTGCGCAGACCGAAGGCGATGGTGACGCAATCGAAGGTATCGTCGTCGAAAGGCAGGCATTCTGCATTTGCCTGCGCATAGTCGATATTCCCGATCAGGCCGTCATCCATGAGTCTGTTACGCCCGGTTTCGAGCATTGCCGCATTGATGTCGGCCAGGACAACCAGGCCATGTTTGCCCACTCGACGGGAAAATCCGGCGGCCAGATCACCGGTACCGCCGGCGACATCCAGCACGCACTGTCCGGGCCGTACTGCGGACTGGTCGATGGTGAAACGCTTCCACAGTCGATGTACCCCCAGTGACATGAGGTCGTTCATGATGTCGTACCTGGCCGCGACTGAATCGAACACTTGCCCGACCATGCCGGCCTTGGCCTGTGCATCGACGCTCCGGTAGCCAAAATGCGTTTTCTCGTTGTCCATGTCCTTTTCACCTTGTCTGTCACTGCATGATCCGGCGCGCGCCAGCACCGGCCAGCGGACGGGATACCGAAAACGGTGCCGCTTGCGCCTTCCAGCAGTCAGGCCTTGCGCCTCATTCCTGCTGATTCCAGTTTGTCCAGATAGCGCTGCCAGTTTTCCTCGTAGTGCCTGCCCAGGGTATACAGGTAGTCCCAGGTAAACAGACCAGAATCGTGACCATCATCAAAATGGATTTTCAGCGCATAGTTGCCGCTTGGTGTGAGCGCCGTTATACCGACGTCCTGCTTGCCCACCTGCAGAACCTCCTGGCCCGGTCCGTGTCCCTGGACCTCAGCCGAGGGCGAATTGACCCTCAGGTACTCGCAGCTTAGATGACATTCGTAGCCGTCGTCGAAGTGCAGTTCGAGCACACGACTCTTCTGGTGCAGCTTGATCTCGGTAGGCCTGGGCATGAGTTGGTCCGGGTTGATTACAGGATATACCGGCTCAGATCGACATCCTGCACCAGGTCACCCAGATGCCGGTCGACATAATCTGCATCGACGTGTACCGAGCTTCCGGACTGGTCCGATGCATCGAATGAGGCGGACTCGAGCAGGCGTTCCATCACCGTGTGCAGACGACGCGCACCGATGTTCTCGGTACTTTCGTTGACCTGCCAGGCAACTTCGGCGATTCGTCTGATCCCATCATCGGAGAAGGTCAGCGTAACCTGCTCGGTACCCAGCAGAGCAATGGCCTGCTCGGTCAGGGAGGCATTCGGCTCACGGAGAATGCGCTGAAAATCCTGCGTGTTCAGCGCATCCAGTTCTACCCGGATCGGCAACCGCCCCTGCAGCTCGGGTATCAGGTCCGATGGCTTGGACAGGTGGAAGGCACCGCAGGCAATGAACAGGATATGATCGGTCCTGACCATGCCGAATTTGGTCGAGACGGTGCTTCCCTCGATTAACGGCAGCAGGTCACGCTGTACGCCATCGCGTGATACATCAGCGACATTACTACGCTCGCCGCCGCGAGTGACTTTATCGATTTCGTCGATGAAGACGATGCCGTTCTGTTCGATGTTCTCCAGCGCCTGACTCTTCAGTTCGTCATCGTTGATGAGCTTGGCGGCCTCTTCGTCCACCAGGAGCGCCAGTGCCTGGCGTATCGGCATTTTTCGTTTCCGGGTCTGCCCACCACCCAGATTCTGGAACATGCCCTGTAGTTGCTGGGACATTTCTTCCATCCCGGGTGGTGCCATGATCTCCACCCCTGGTGACTGCATGCGTATATCTATCTCGATTTCCTTGTCATCCAGGTCACCTTCACGTAACTTCTTGCGAAATTTCTGCCGGGTACTGTTCTCGCTGGTTTCGGTGACGCTGAAGCCGACACTCTTGGCCGGCGGCAGCAGCACGTCCAGCACCCGCTCCTCGGCCGCATCCTCGGCGCGGTTGCGCAATTTCTGCATGGCCTGCTCGCGACTCTCCTTGAGTGCCACATCAGCCAGGTCGCGAATGATCGACTCGACATCGCGTCCCACATAGCCCACTTCGGTGAACTTGGTGGCTTCTACCTTGATGAAGGGTGCATTGGCGAGTTTTGCCAGACGCCGCGCAATCTCGGTCTTGCCCACACCGGTCGGCCCGATCATCAGGATATTCTTGGGCGTGATCTCGTTCTTCATGGTGTCGTCCAGCTGCTGACGACGCCATCGGTTGCGCAGGGCAATGGCCACAGCCCGTTTGGCATTGGCCTGGCCGATGATGTGATTGTCGAGCTCTTGAACGATCTCGCGCGGAGTCATGTTGGACATGGTGATCTAGAAATTCAGAGATTCTATGGTTAGATTGTTATTCGTATAGATACAGATGTCCGCAGCGGTTTCAAGGCTGTAACGAACGATCTCTTCGGCGCTGAGCGAGGTATGGTCGAGCAACGCCCGCGCGGCCGATTTCGCAAAGTCACCACCTGAACCAATGGCGATCAGACCTCTCTCCGGTTCGATCACATCACCGTTGCCGGTAATCACCAGCGAATCACTCTCGTCCGCGACCGCCAGCAGCGCTTCCAGACGGCGCAGCATGCGATCGGTACGCCAGTCCTTGGCCAGCTCGACGGCGGCTCGAGTCAACTGACCGCCGTGGGCTTCCAGCTTGGCTTCGAATCGTTCGAACAGGGTAAAGGCATCCGCTGTACCACCGGCAAAACCCGCCAGCACCTTGTCACGGTACAGCCGTCGCACCTTGCGCGCATTGCCCTTCATGATCACATTGCCCATGCTCACCTGGCCATCCCCACCGATGACCACCTGATTTCCCCGCCGCACGGAGCAGATGGTGGTTCCGCGGAACTGTTCCACAACTTCTATCCTCATTGGTACCATTGTCAGGTGACAATGCGTCATTAAGTGGCAGCCGATCTGCCCCAGGGCATCAGTGTACCTGTTGCCAGCCCGACCGGTGAGTCCGGTTGTGCGCTGGTGTCGTACTCTACTGTGCCGGTGTGATAGCCTCATCGCCATGCAACTCACTGTTCCACATCGTACGGTCGCGGACACCGGCAGCTTCCCGGTCAATCCGGATGGCGTGGCGGCCTGGCTGAAGGATCTCCGCCCACTGGAATCGGAGACGGACGCGCGTGAGGTCTATCGCGGTCTCAAGCACAGCAATCGCCTGCATAATGATGTGGATCAACGCCGGGCCGTCATCAGCTGCTTCATTCCCGTGCTGCGGGAGCTGCATCAGCACCTGAGTGATCTCAGCCACGCCCAGCCACTACCCCTGACCCGTGAGTTCTCGCGCAATGCCCGCATGCGCGATGCGCTGCTGCGAGAGGAGGCCTTTGCCTTCAAGATTCTGTTGTCGGACAGCAAAGGCCCCCTCGCCGATGATGCCCGGCGCGCCATGCAGGCTCTGGCACGCCAGGCAGAATCCATGGCCCATGCCTACCGCAGGGTGCCTGACGCGCTGATCCAGGACGCACATCAACTCTATGCACTGGCCGAGGAACACAAATTACTCTCTGCCCGGCAGGGATCGGAACTGCTGTCACTACTGGATCACTACCGGTTCATCATGCTGGTCAGTGTCGCCGACCTGACGCAGCAGCGAGTCAGGCAATTGCAGCTGGTACTGGACTTCCTGCGCTCCTGTGTCGCCGATATCCACATCGAAAAAGACCGGGATGCGACGAGCCTGCGGTACACCGATTATGCGATCAATCTGCATCAGGGGTCACGTCCCGAACCTGCTCTGAGTCTGCTCGGCGATTTGCCTGAACAGGTTCGCTGGTTCAGCATCGCCCCATTGCTGTATCGCATCGACAAGTACTCTTCACGTATTCGACCCAATCCGACGGGCGTCCTGGGTAGTGACGTCCTGGAGCGTCAGTCACTGGCGCGCCTGCATGTCGCCCTGTCACGCACCAGGCACAGACGGACCACGCGTCGCGTCATGCACGAAACCCGGCGCGTGGTATTCGGTCACAAGGAAGTCTGTGCGCACTTGCTCTACCGGCCGGAGGAAACCCCTGCGCGGGAAGAATCAGGCTGGCGTGCCATCAACCTGTCGACTCAAGGCATGTGCCTGGCCAACGAACAGTGTCGCGCAGGTCTCGTACAGGTTGGTGAACTGATCAGCGTCACAGAACCAGACAAACCCTTGAGGTCGCCGGAGGACAGTGAGAGCAGCAAGATCGACGCCCTGCTGGGGGTCGTACGCTGGGTGCATGCCTCAGGTAAGGAGGGTATCTGCATGGGTGTCGAGTTTCTTGCCATCAGTGTGATGCCGGTGCGTGTCATCCGGGACGAGCTGAGCCGACATGTCAGGGAGGGCGCTGCAACTGCCCCCTCGGCCGAGGGCCGCCAGGAAGTCGGTGAGAACGCTCTGATCATTGCCTGCAAGGTTCAACGTACCGTCGTGCAGACCATCCTGGTGCCCTCCTACCTCTACCAGTCGGGTGACCGCCTGACGGCATCACAGGGTGGACGCTCGCGGCGCGTTCAGCTGCGTAAGTGCCTGCAGGCCAATGGGCTGTTCAGCCAGTTCTCCCTGGCCGACGGATGATGAGCGAGTGGCAGCAATGACAGATCGACGTGATTTACGCCTGCAACGAATAAAGCGGTAGACAGCTGACCGGAACCATTCCGAGTGCGCTTCGAAAGGAAGCTAACGGTTCGCTGCAGTTCCAGGTCAGACGCTGTCCCGGACTTGTACTACGCCCGCAGCGCAGGCTCTACTGGC
>JABDKN010000250.1 GCA_013002205.1 Granulosicoccus sp. | reverse complement strand
CCAGCAGCAGTGTCAGCTGTAGTGCCAGCAGCAGTGTCAGCTGTAGTGCCAGCAGTAGTGTCAGCTGTGTCAGCTGTGTCAGCTGTGTCAGCTGTGTCAGCTGTGTCAGTACAACAGGTTCAGCGTCAGCAGACTGACAAGCAGAAACAGTACAGTCATGATTCCGCCGGCGCGCATGAAATCGGCGACATGGTAGCCGCCTGGACCCATCAGCAGGGCGTTCACCTGGTGCGTGGGAATCAGGAAGGAGTTCGACGTGGAAATTGCCACGGTCAGGGCGAACAGAGCCGGGTCGGCGCCGACGGCCAGGGCAATGTTCACGGCCAGTGGGACCAGCAGTACTGTTGCGCCGATATTGGACATGACCAAGGTGAAGAAGGTCGCCAGCAGGGCAATTACCACCTGCAATACCCAGATAGGCACATCGCCCACCAGTGCCAGAATTTCCTGCGCTATCCAGGCGGCGGTACCAGACTGGTCTACAGCGATGCCCAGCGGGATCAGGCTTGCCAGCAGGAAGACTGTCTGCCAGCTGACCGCGGCATAGGCTTCGTCCATGGTCAATACACCGGAGAGAATCATACCGATTGCGCCGGTCAGCAATGAGATGGACAGGCTGTCGGTCAGCAGGAACAGGCCCAGCGCAAGCGTGAAGAAAATCAGGGCTTCGCGGATCTTGTTGATGCGCAGATCCTCGTATTTCACGTCGGTCGCGAGCACGAAGTCGCGATTGCGCGACAGCGTCTTCAGGTCCTTCCAGCTGGCGTGGACCACCAGGGTATCGCCAGCCTGCAGCACCTGGTCACGAAAACCGCTCCTGATGACGTCCTCGGAACGGTATATCTGGAGAATATTCGTGCCGAAACTGCGGCGCGGTTTGATGTCGCCTATCTGCTGGCCTATCAGGCTGGAGCCCGGCGGGATGACCACTTCGGCAATGCCGCTATGCTGTGCATTCAGGACATCCGCAAAGCGATCCGGTTCACCAAGCAGCTCCCAGTTGTTATCTGAGCAAAATTGCTCGATCTGTTCCCGATCGCCCATCAGGCCCAGGTGAGTGTTCACCCAGATCATCTCTTCGCGATCAGGTGGCACCTTTACTACATCACCACTGTACAGCGCCAGTATCGCCGGGGTATTGGGGTGAGCATCTTCCACCTGGTGAATGGTCATGCCCACCTGCGGGCTGTCGACGGTGATACGGACTTCGACCAGCTCACCCTTGATGCCGTAGAGTCGCTCGAAATAGTCGGCCGTACGCGATGTGCGACTGCTGTCCGACTCAGTAATGGCAGGCAGCACGAAACGTCCGGCCAGCACGAAATAGATCACTCCGCTGGCGACCAGTGCCAGTCCCACCGGTGTCACGGAAAACAGGCTGAATGTGTCCATCTGCTGATCCTCCGGTAGCATCTTGTTGGAGGAGAGCAGCAGGTCATTGAGCAGTATCAGCGGGCTGGAACCGATCATGGTCACGGTGCCACCGAGAATGGCGCAGAAACCCATCGGCATCAACAGTCGCGACATGGGGATGTCCGTGCGTGCACTGATGCGTGAGACAACCGGCAGGAACAGCGCAGCGGCACCGATGTTCTGCATGAAACTCGAGATGATGGCGACTGCGCCGGAGACCAGCGGAATTATGCGTTTCTCTGTCTTGCCGCCCTTGAGCAGGATCAGGCTCGCCAGCTTTCCCATGAGTCCGGTCTTGTCGAGTCCTGCACCGATGATCATGACCGCAATCACCGAGATGACCGCATTACTGGAAAAACCGGAAAACAGCTCACTGCGGCTGATCAGGGGGGTCAGGCCCGGAATCATCGTGGTCAGTCCCAGTAACACCATCATGGTAATGGCGGCCACGTCCACCCGCAGTAGTTCGAAGGCAAACAGGACGATTGTGATGGCCAGCAAGCCCATGACCAACAGCATTTCGATGCTGAGTGTGAGCTCCTGCGCCATATCGCTAACGGCTGCGGGTCAGGCTGTCGGTTGATCGTATCGATTGCATCAGCAGCGTGTGTACAGCAAGTCGGTCACCGAGTGTCCGAGTCGGCGGCCACGCTGTTCGAAACGCGTGACGGGGCGCCAGTCGGGGCGCGGCGAGGCCTTGCCAGGCCCTGCCGAATTGGCAAAGCGATCGTCTGCTTCCAGGTGCTCCAGCATCCACTCCCCATACTCGGCCCAGTCGGTAGCACAGTGCAATACGCCTCCTGGTTGCAGGATTCGTGCAACACCCGACAGAAAATCCGGCTGTACGATGCGACGCTTGCGGTGACGTTTCTTGGGCCAGGGATCCGGAAACAGCAGCAGAATCCGGTCGACACTGCCCGGTTCCAGCATGTGCTCCAGCACTTCCATGGCATCGTGATGGATCAGGCGGACGTTACTCAGTGATCGTGATTCGATGCCGATCAGTGCGTGCCCGATGCCCGATGCGTGGACCTCGGCACCTAGTACATTGACCTCGGGATGTCGTTCTGCCAGTTCGAGCAGCACGTCTCCGTTGCCGAAGCCGATTTCGAGCCACGTGGGCGCCTGCCTGTTGAATGCTGCCGATAGATCGATGACAGTCTGCGAATAGGGAAGGCCGAACTGAGGAAGAAGACGCTCCAGTGCGTCTGTCTGGGCCGCTGTGGTGCGCCCGTTCCGAACTACAAAACTGCGGATGGAGCGACTGGTCAGCCGCCGTTCGGGCGGAGCCGTTCCGTCCATCAGCCCGTCAAGAGGATTATCCGGCTTCAGCGACGACGACCCCCACGCTTGCCGCCTTTGCGCGGTTCCTCGAACTGAACCTTGAGCGATTTGTCGCCGATGATCTTGCCGTTCAGGCCGGCAATCGCAGCCCGTGCCTCATGGCCTTCCATTTCGATGAAACCAAAACCCTTGCACTTGCCAGTGAATACATCCGAGGCGAGCTTGATGGAGCGCACCTTGCCATATTCGGTGAACATCTCGGTTACCGTTTCTTCAGTCGATTCAAGCGGTAACCCGCCAACAAACATCTTTTTCACGTAAAAACCTCATAGTTCAAGTTCGCCAAACGATGTCAGCCAATGCTCCGCCTTGCCGGCTACCGTGAAGGACACGAGTGCTGGGCACAGAGTGCTTGTAAAACAACGATTGGTGTCGGCACGACCCTTGCCGTGGCGACAGATTGCGAGTTGCCGGGTACCGCGGGTGGGTCCAGGACGAGCTACCGGCAATCAATGCAAGACGCCAGTCTACTCCTAAGTATACACCTTTGCCAGATACGCATGCTCTGCGGTAATCAGTGATTCCTTGGCACAACGGTCCAGTTGCTTGATCTGGTACTCGTGCCGACTGGCAGACGAGCGATCCTGGCAGGTGGTGGCATAAACCAGGGACACGGGGCGCCGGGCCCGGGTATAGCGCGCACCACTGGACGAGCCATTATGCTCTTCCAGTCTGCGGTGCAGATTCGTGGTGATTCCGGTATACAGGGAACCATCATTACAACGTACCATGTACACATGCCAGTTATCCCTGCCCGGTGAGTCTTCCCGCGATGTCCGCCCAGCCTCCGGATCCGGCGTTCGGTGCCTTGTCACGCGTGTATGGCCGGCAGGCGTATCAGTGTCTGGCACATTTGCGAATCTGCGTCGTCGGTATTGGTGGGGTGGGATCGTGGGCAGTTGAGGCACTTGCCCGCACGGGTGTTGGACATATCAGCATGATAGACCATGATGATGTCTCCATCAGCAACATCAATCGCCAGCTGCACGCCCTGCACAGTACGCTGGATAAGCCGAAGGTGGCCGTCATGGGGGAGCGTGTACGGGCCATCAATCCCTTGTGTGACGTGGTGGCGGAAGACGATTTTCTGGCGGAGAGAAACCTGGAGACGTATCTGGAACGGGATTTCGATGCCGTCATCGATGCCATCGACAGTATCCGCTTCAAGGCGGCCATGATCGCCTTCTGCCGGCGTCGGAAAATTCGCATCATCACCACCGGTGGGGCAGGCGGGCGCACTGACCCGCTGGCGGTCTGTGTGGATGATCTTTCCAGAACCTGGAATGATGCGCTGGCTGCCAAGGTACGCTCACGGCTGCGGGGGGATTACGGATTTACCAGTAATCCCAAACGTCGATTCGGTGTCGATTGCGTCTATTCCTGCGAACAGCCTGTGTATCCTGGTCGTGACGGTCGAGTGACGCATGCCAAGCCCGGAGTGCCGGGAGTTCGCCTGGATTGCGATCAGGGCTACGGTTCTGTGTCCTTCGTCACGGGAACATTTGGCCTGGTTGCCGCCTCACGTGCCGTCAGTCGCTCTTTGGCGCAGCGCTTGCGTACGCAATAAGCGAATCATGCTTTTCCATTCCATGCAAACAGATCGCACATCAACCCATCGACAGCGCTTGGAGGACACCACGAGCCGGCCAGGCGCGCATCCCTCTGGCTGCCGACGGCTGCGGGCGCTGGTCGTGCCGATGTACGTGGCAATGCTGCTGGTGAACGGCGGCTGTTCCAGTTCGGCCCCGGCCGAGAGCAATCGCGCACCAGCCGTGAACGACTCATCAGCGCAGGTCGGCCAGGTGCCTGACAGCCTGTTGCAACTGGAAGATGATCCGGGGCTACTGAGCGAGATTCCAGACGTTGTGGCCAGTGAGACGCGGGCCGACACCGGCATTCAGATTGCCTATACCCGGGCAGACCAGAGCGTGCTGGTGCCTGGTGCGCTGATTGAAGCCCAGTGGATTCACATGCAGTCCTGTGTGGGCCTGGTTGCCAGCCCACCCGTGATCGTTGTGAGAGACGGGCCGGTCAAGCCTTTCACATCGGCCGATGATGTCATCTACAATATCGATGGTCTACCAATAGCCAGTGCAAGTCTTCGCGACGTTGCCGTGATCCAGGTGCGTGACACCGATTTCGATGGCTCACTGGGTACTCCCGGATTCAACCTGCGATCGATCCTGGGGCGAATGCTGTGGTTGTCGGCCAGTTTACCGGAACGTGACTACCCTTACGAATGTGCCAGGCAGCAACCTGACGCCGTTTGAACACGCAGAGTAACGGGATACAGAGTAACGGGATGAAGTCCAGTACTCGGTACGTACACGTTGTATGTTGCATGACCCTGTCGTACAAACCAGGATTGACGTATAGCCATGTCCAGCGAATCATCGGATACACCAGACTCGCTACGCCCTGATGCCAACAGGACTCAACCCACTGCTGCCGTTCTACTGATCGGCAATGAACTGCTCAGTGGCCGGACCCAGGACAGTAATCTGGCGTATATCGCCAAAGCCCTGGTGGCCAGGGGGATACGTCTGCAGGAAGCCCGGGTCATCGCGGATGTTCCCGACGCGATCATCAGTGCCGTCAATGAGCTTCGACGCTCGACTACCTACCTGTTTACCACTGGTGGCATCGGGCCGACACATGATGACATTACGGCGGAGTGTATAGCCAGCGCCTTTGGTGTTGAGCTGCCTGTCAATGCCGAGGCTGAAGCGATACTGCTGGACTATTTCAAAGCCCGGGATATCGAGCCCAATGCAGACCGATTGCGCATGGCCCGGATTCCCGAGGGCGCTGCACTGGTAGACAATCCGGTGTCGGCAGCACCTGGCTTTCGCATGGATAACGTGTTCGTGTTTGCCGGAGTTCCGCGCATCATGCAGAGCATGCTCGATTCGGTCCTGCCGCAGCTCGCATCAGGCCTGGTCATGCACAGCGTCTCGGTAAGCTGCAATCTCGGAGAAGGTACGGTGGCTTCGGCATTTCGTGAACTGCAGGCGCGTTACCCCTCGACCGAGCTGGGCAGCTACCCTGGCAAGGACGGAAAACTGTCGCAGCTGTCGCTGGTGGCTCGAGGACCCGATCCGGATGAACTGCAGGAGCTCAGACTGGCACTGGTCAGCATGATCACGGACCTGGGTGGGCAGGTGCTCTGATCAGTCATGGCAGCGAGACGCCATGCTCCAAGTTGCGCATTTCCGGCAGGACAGTCTCGATGAAGTCAATGCGATGGCGTGCGAATTCAGTCCCTGAGGTTTGCCGCCAGTGTACTCAGGCGCCGGCCGCACTCACCGCTCACCTTCAAACTGGCCAGTGAGTCGGCACGGGTCAGTCCGTCATTGATGATGACGATCGGCCGCCCAAGCTTCTGCGCTTCACGGCAGAACCTGAAACCCGAATACACCATCAGCGACGAGCCGGCGACCAGCAGTGCATCTGCCATGGCGAGTGCCTGCATGGCGTGCTGAAGCTTTTTCCTGCACACGTTTTCACCGAAGAACACCACATCAGGTTTCAGCAGGCCAGCGCACAAGCTGCACACGGGCACCTGCATGCAGGCCAGGTCTTCCAGTTCCAGGTCCGCATCACCGTCGGGAGCATGCGCGGCAGTCAGTGAGTGTAACCAGGGGTTTGCTTCGAGTAACAGTGCCTGGAACGTATCGCGACTGAGGCTGTGTCGACAGTCGACACAGCTGACCGAATCCAGTGCTCCGTGCAGGTCTACCACGTTGCGGTGTCCGGCTTTCTGGTGCAGGCGATCAACGTTCTGCGTTACCAGGAGCGCCAGTCTGCCAGCGAGCTGCATCGCAGCCAGCGCATGATGCGCCGCATTGGGTTCGGCCTTGCTGAACGAGGGCCATCCCACCGAGCTGCGGGCCCAGTAGCGCCTGCGAGCCGCCTCATCGCTGATGAAAACCTGCCCGCTGATGGGCTGGCGTCGTTTCCATTGCCCCTGGCGGTCTCGGTAATCGCCAAGGCCGGAGGCGGTACTGCAGCCTGCTCCGGTGAGGACGAACAGCCGCGGGTGACTTTCCGCGAATTGCAGCAGTTGTTCGTCGGCAGCGTCCGCGAAAACCCGGTTCCGATCGTTGCGGGTGTCCGCGACTGAGCGCGTCTGATCGTTGCCGTTGCCGTTGCCGATACCGGGGCCGATGCCGGGTCGGACCATCTGTCTGTCTGCGTCGGAGTTCAATGATGTCTCTTCGGATGTGGGCGCTATTGCAGGGCAGGGTTGTCGACGCTACCGTCGACGTTGAATGGTATGCGAGCTGGCCAGTTGGACAATTTGACGAACCCCTTGATATCGTAGCCGATGTTGCTTTTATCGCTGGTGGCGGACTGCAGGAGCCGCCCCAGCAACCTGTTGATACTGGTGCTGACCGTGACGTTCAGTGTCGCCTCGTCATTTGCCGGAATCCGGACGCGTTCAGTGCTCATTCCCCGGGCAATCTCGGTATCGTCGATCGTGGCAATAAAGGTCAGTGATTGCAGGGGCAGGTCATAGTCGTTTGGATTACTGATGTTCAGGCTGAAGGCAAGTGTCTGACTGGTCAGACCAAGCTTGACGGGTTTGACGGACTCGATTTTCACACTCGGCGACAGCGGTCGGCTGGTGGGTATGCTGCTGCAGCCTGACACCAGGAGGCACATCAGGCACAGGGAAGACAAGGCAAGCTGAAGGTTCCGCTGCATCAGCCCAGATCTCCCAGTATTGCCTGTGCCAGTGCGATACAGGCCGGTCCTGCCGTTTCGGTGCGCAGGATGCGTGGTCCGACCGACACGGCCCTGGCACCGCTGTGCACGACCTGTTCGATTTCATCGGCATCCAGACCACTCTCCGGTCCGATGATCAGGACAATGCCCGGTTTACCCGAATTGGCGGCCGGTCGGCCGGATGCAGACTTTGCGCAGTTATCCAGGCCTGAGCGCAGCGAGTGCTCGGCCGTCGGTGCCAGAACATATCGTGTGGGTCCTGCCTTGCCGCTCACGGCGACATCCGACAGCCACTGCTTGAGTGATATCGGTGGCGCCAGTGTTGCCAGGGCTGCACGGCCACTCTGTTCACTGGCGCTGACCACGATACTTTGCCAGTGTTGCACTTTCTTCGCGCGGCGTCTTTCATCGAGTTCGGGAGCGGAATGCCGTGTATGGATGGGTTGCAGATGAGTGACGCCCAGTTCCACCGATTGTCTCAAGGTCGTATCCATGCGGTCGCCACGGGAGATACCCTGAACCAGGGTAATGTCTACCGGTGACTCGGTATTGGCCGCTGTCGATCGGTGAACCTGCAACAGTGCCCGCTTTCCTGATGAACGCAGGCCGGTATCCATGACGGTTGCACGGTAGTTGAGACCATCTCCATTGAACAGGTCGATGACATCACCCTGCCGTGTGCGTAAAACCGTGATCAGATGGTGACTGGCGTCTCTGGGAAGATTCAGTTCAGAATTCTCGCGCAATTCGCCATTGAAATGGATGCGCGTAATACGTGCTGTCCGTTCTGACTTCAGCATGTCAGTACAGTCGGTCGATTCTCGAGAACGCCTTCTATGTGCTGTCCGCTCATCGCCGCCGGAGTCCGAGCAGGCCAGTGCGTGCTGATAATTCGACTTTGTCTGTCAGGTTTTTCCGACTGCGCTCACGCAAGCGGGCAATGCAATGCACGAACTCATTGACTGCTGTCATTTCATCCAGTTCCCGCGCATCGGGATAGTAGGATTTGCCCGCCAGTTTTACCAGGTAGGCATATTGTTTACCGTCACGGAATCGCTCCAGCAGGCGCGCAGTGGTGATGCCGGGATCGCTGTCGCAGAAGCCAATCAGTTTCAACAGGACGTCCGCGCCGGGCAACTCCGGGTTTATTTCGTAGTCATCGGCCGGTACTGCCCTGACCACCGCCGGGTGTTGCAGACACAGCAGCACAGCTCGGCTCATGGGGGTCAGCCCTGCATCACGGGCTGCCAGTATCCTGTGAGCGCCTGTCGCCGTCGTGGACGATGGGCCGGCATGCTCGCTGCCCAGCGGCAGTCCGATCAGCACTTCCAGGCGTCGCAGTGCCAATTGCCTGTAGACACCCTTCGGAATAGTGGCCAGCAAGGGCTTTGCCTTTTCTGCAAGCATGGCCTTGCCACCGATGCCTCTCATATCCAGGTCACTGGCCAGGTGTTCGTAAAGATAGTCGATGATGGGTGTCCGGGAACTCATCAGGTCACGAAATCCTGCCGCACCTCGCGAGCGCACGAGCGAATCCGGATCTTCGCCATCGGGCAGGAACAGAAAGTGTGCATCGTGTCCATCTGTCAGACATGGCAGGGTGGCTGTCAGTGCGCGCCAGGCAGCAGCTCTTCCCGCGCGGTCACCGTCGAAGCAGAATACGATATTGGGCACCGTGCGGAAGAGCATCTCCGAATGTTGCTGGTTGGCGGCCGTACCGAGTGTTGCCACCGCATTGTCTATGCCGTGCTGTGCCAGAACCACGACATCCATATAACCTTCGACGACGATGGCAGTCGTGGCATCCTGGGCCGCTTTGCGTGCTTCATACAGACCGTACAGCTCGCTGCCTTTGTGGAACAGGGGTGTTTCCGGCGAATTCAGGTACTTGGGTTCCTGTTGGTCGAGCACGCGGCCGCCAAATCCGATCACGCGACCGCGCCTGTCCCGAATGGGAAACATGATGCGGTGTCGAAAGCGCTGGTAAGGGCGTTTGCCAGCATCACCCTTGATCAGCATGCCTGTCTTGAGCAGGGCAGCTTCCTCGCCCGGGAACTGCTTCTGCAAGCCATCCCATCCATCCGGTACGTAGCCGATGCCGAAACGTCTGGCAGTGTCGCCACTCAAACCGCGCGCTTTCAGGTAGTCGATGGCTTCAGGGGATTTGCGCAGTTCAGCCTGGTAAAAGCTGGCAATGGAGGCCATCAGCGCATACAGCGGTTTGCTGTCATCGCGTTGCTGTGCTGCCTGCTGGTCACGGGGTACATCCAGGCCGACACTGTCCGCCAGTGACTCGATGGCATCGACGAAATGCATGCCTTCATACTCCATCAGGAAGCTGATGGCGTTGCCATTGGCGCTGCACCCGAAGCAATGATAGAACTGCTTGCTCTGGCTGACCGTGAAGGAGGGTGTTTTCTCGTTGTGAAACGGACAGCAGGCGCTGTAGTTGCTACCGCTTTTCTTCAGGGTGACGCGCTGGTCGATCACATCCACGATATCCACTTTTGCGAGTAGATCGTCGATGAAGTGCTGTGGAATCTGTCCAGCCATTGTCCAGACTATACGCTCCTTGCAGAGACGGTGATGACATCCGGGACACGGACCTCCCTGTGTGAGTCGCACCCTGCAGGTGGAGGTCCGTGGCGCAGCATCCTCAGGCAGCGCGACCCAGTGTCGAGAGCAGTTCGCCCAGTTCTGCCGCCTTGGGCTTGACCATCCAGAAGCGCGATGCCAGAGAGTAGAAATCTTCCACAAGTTGATGACCAAGGCTGCTGCCGGTATGGGCCACATGGTCCTCGATCAGCTGCTGCAGGTAGATTCGGTAGCGTTCCATGGATTCCGCATGCAGACGATGGATGTCGATCAGCTCGTGGTTGTAGCGATCAACGAAGACATTATGCCGGTCGAATACGAAGCCCAGTCCACCGGTCATGCCTGCACCAAAATTGACACCGGTTTCGCCCAGCACTACCACACAGCCGCCGGTCATGTACTCACATCCGTGATCACCGATTCCTTCGATGACAGCGATGGCACCACTGTTACGCACCGCAAAGCGCTCTCCTCCGAGACCGGCTGCATAGAAATCGCCACCCGTGGCACCATACAGGCAGGTATTGCCGACTATCGTCGATTCACTGCCGGTGAATCGGGCATCTGATGGCGGCCTGATGACAATCTTACCGCCAGCCATCCCTTTACCGACGTAATCATTGGCATCGCCTTCCAGGTACAGGTTCAGTCCGCCAGCATTCCAGACACCGAAGGACTGACCGGCGGTCCCGGTGCAGTGGATATTGATGGGCTTGTCGCTCATGCCAAGGTCACCATGTAACTTGGCGATCTCACCGGACAGACGTGCGCCAATGGAGCGATTGGTATTCCTGATGGAGTAATGGAAATCCCCGCCTGATTTCTTGCGAATGGCCGTCTTGCAGTCGGACACCATCTGCTCGGCCAGCAGGCCCTTGTCATGCGGCAGGTTTCGCTCGACCATGCAGAATCGTGGCGCATCGTCCGGAATACCACCGGTAGCCAGCAGTGGTGTCAGATCGAGTCGTTGCTGGCGAGGTGTCTGCGCCGCAGCCGGGGTCAGGAATTCCGGCCGGCCGATGATCTCAGAGAGATTCCTGACACCAAGACAGGCAAGATGACGGCGCACATCTTCGGCCACGAAGCGCATGTAGTTCATGACTTTCTCGACATTGCCATGAAAATGGCGCATGCGCAGGATCTTGTGTTGAGTGGCCACACCCGTTGCGCAGTTATTCAAGTGGCAGATCCTCAGGTATTTGCAGCCCATGGCGATCATGGGTCCGGTGCCAAAACCAAAACTTTCGGCACCCAGGATGGCCGCCTTGACGACATCCAGACCCGTCTTCAGACCACCGTCGGTCTGTACCCGGACCTTGTCCCGCAGGCTGTTTGCGCGCAGAACCTGATGTGTTTCCGACATGCCCAGTTCCCACGGTGAGCCCGCGTATTTCACACTCGTCAATGGCGAGGCGCCGGTACCGCCGTCGTAGCCGGAGATGGTGATCAGGTCGGCGTAGGCCTTGGCCACCCCGGCCGCTACGGTGCCTACGCCTGCCTCTGCCACCAGCTTTACCGACACCAGCGCGTCCGGGTTGACCTGCTTCAGGTCAAAGATCAGTTGTGCCAGATCTTCGATGGAATAGATATCGTGATGCGGCGGTGGCGATATCAGGGCTACACCGGGGTTACTGTGGCGCAGTCGGGCTATCATCTCATTGACCTTGTGACCGGGCAATTGTCCGCCTTCACCGGGCTTGGCGCCCTGCGCAATCTTGATCTGCAGCACCTCGGCATTCACCAGATAATGTGGCGTGACACCAAACCGGCCAGAGGCGATCTGCTTGATCTTGGACATCTTCAAGGTGCCATAGCGCGCCTTGTCCTCACCGCCTTCACCCGAATTGGATCGACCGCCCAGGCGATTCATGGCCTCAGCCAGTGTTTCGTGCGCTTCGGGTGAGAGCGCACCCAGAGACATGCCCGCAGAATCGAATCGCGAGATGATCGATTCGACCGGCTCCACCGCCTCGATGGGGATAGGCATGCCCCTGGGTTTCAGATCCAGCAGGTCACGCAGCATGGCTGGGCGACGCTCATCCACCGTCTTCTGATAGCGCGTGTAGTCCGCGTAGTCTCCGCTGCTGACCGCCGCCTGCAGTTGCTGCACCACATCCGGATTGTATGCATGGTATTCACCACCGTGAATGTATTTCAGCAAGCCACCCTGGATGACGCCATACATTGGATCGAACGCGACGCTGGCCAGAGTTTTCGCATCCGCTTCGAGGTCCTTGAAATCCATCCCCTCGATGCGACTGGTCGTGCCGGTGAAGCACAGGTCGACCACGCTCGAATGCAGGCCGACGATCTCGTAGAGTTGGGCACCGCGATAGCTTGAAATCGTGGATATGCCCATCTTCGACAGGATCTTCATGAGTCCCTTGTTGATGCCTTTCCGGTAGTTCTGCGCAAGTTTCGCTACATCTGCCGAGGGTAATTCGTTGCGCCGGGCCATTCCGTGAATGGATTCGTAGGCGAGAAAAGGAAACACGCAGGTGGCACCGTACCCGACCAGTACAGCCACCTGGTGAGAGTCTCTCGCGGTTCCGGTTTCGACCACGATGTTGGCGTCGCATCGGCATCCAGCCTTGATCAGTGCCTGATGGACGGCGCCGGTGGCCAGCAGTGCGTGCACTGGGAGCAGTCCGCTGGCCAGTTCACGGTCGCTGAGTACGATGATTACCCGCTGTTCGTCCATCACGGCATGTATCGCTTCACGACAGATACGCTGGAGCGCATGCTCCAGGGCGTCGTGCTCAGGGTCGTACTGCAGGCTGATGCGGACATGAGAATAGCCGGGCTCGTCGTTCATCGCCAGCAGCGTTTCGAACTTCTCGCTGGAGAGTACCGGTGAGCGCACCAGCAGTCGATTGGCGTGATTCTGGGTTTCACGGAACAGATTCTTCTCGCGACCCAGGCACGTCTCAAGTGACATGACGATGGTCTCTCGAAGTGGATCGATTGGCGGGTTGGTCACCTGGGCAAACTGCTGCCGGAAGTTGTCATAGAGATGCCGGACATGGGTGGACATGACCGGAAACGGCGTGTCATCACCCATCGAGCCAACCGCTTCCTGCGCAGCTTCAGCCAGTACGCGCAACACCTCGTCACGTTCCTCGAAGCTGACATTGAACATCTTCTCGTAAGTCAGCAGTTGCTCATCCTGCATCTTTGGCGTGGAATGGGCCGTATCGCGCAGCCGGGAGCGCAGATGCCGTGCGTTCTTCTGCAGCCACTTGGCATAGGGTTGCCGATGTTTCAACAAATCGCATATATCCTGTGGCAGCAACAGGCGACCCGATTGCGTGTCCACGGCCAGCATCTCCCCAGGCTTCAGGCGACCTTTCATGGTGATGTCACTGGGCAGGTAGTCATACACGCCGACTTCCGAGGCCAGGGTAATGTGACGATCCTTGCTGATGACATAGCGTGCCGGACGCAGGCCGTTGCGATCCAGCAGGCAGCTGGCATAGCGTCCATCGGTGAGCACCACACCCGCGGGTCCGTCCCAGGGTTCCATGTGCATGGAGTTGTATTCCAGAAACGCACGCAGATCGGAGTCCAGTTCCCAGGTATTCTGCCAGGCGGGCGGAATCAGCATGCGCATGGCGCGGAACAGGTCGATACCCCCCGCCAGCAGTACCTCCAGCATGTTGTCGAGTGACATCGAATCCGAGCCGGCCTGACTCACCAGTGGCAACAGCTCGTTGAGCTCGGGCAATACTGGCGATCGCAGCTTCGAAGCCCTGGCATTGGCCCAGCTGCGATTACCGCGGATGGTGTTGATCTCGCCATTGTGCGCCAGGTAGCGGAAAGGCTGGGCGAGGCGCCACTTGGGCAGGGTATTGGTAGAGAAACGCTGGTGAAAGACCGCTATCGATGACTCCAGCGACTCGTCTTCAAGGTCTTCGTAGAAAGAGGCCAGGTACTCTGGCATGACCAGGCCCTTGAACAGAACGACGTCGCTGGACAGTGAGCAGACATAGAAGTCGCTGTCATCATCGCGCAGTTGTATCTCAGCGCGGCGACGGGCAACGAAGAGATGGCGATTGAATTCCGCGGTGTCCATCTCCTCGGTGGCGGAGACGAAAATCTGCTCGATACGCGGTACCGTGCGCCGCGCCTCCTCACCGCAGGCGGACAGATCGGTCGGGACGACGCGCCAGCCGTTCACATCCAGTCCACGCGCTTCGCACTGCTCGCTCAATACGCGTTTCGCGGCGTCTGCCGTAGCATCGTCACGACTCAGGAAAACGATACCCGTTGCGAATTCACTGCCCAGGTCGATACCGGCAGAGCGGGCGGCCTGACGCAGAAATTCTTCGGGTTTTCGCAACAGCAGACCGCAGCCGTCACCGGTCTTGCCATCGGCCCCGATGGCGCCCCGGTGGGTCATGCGACCCAACGCCGAAATGGCCGTTTCTACCAGCCAGTGACTGGCGCGACCATCCATCTGGGCCAGTAACCCGAAACCGCAGTTGTCATGCTCGAAATCGGGGTGGTAGAGACCATGCTCGGCCAGATTGTCCAGATACGTCATAAAGTCTACCGGTAGAAGTCA
>JABDKN010000231.1 GCA_013002205.1 Granulosicoccus sp. | reverse complement strand
CGCCAGGGTAATCAGGATCGGGCAGCCGCGATCAGGGCCTCGTAATAGCGGCGGCCCATCTCTCGCAACGCATCAGCGCCGAAATGAACGCAGCTGGTGTTACCGCAGGGATAACCGTTAGCCGGTGTCAGGTCATCGTGATTGGACACACCGGTGTATGGCACCCTGCCTGGCAGATTACGATGCGCTGCATCAACCAGCTGTTTGCTGGGAGAGAAGGTGGACAGATCACCCCGGGAATCGATGCCGCGGGACATGGTTCCAGCCACGAATGGAATGTTGCTGTCGGCGCGCCGCATGGTGGCGCCACGTCGGTCCGTCGTGATAGTCGTACGCAGCCGATTCACCAGAGTCTTGATATTCTGCGCATAGGCGTCACCACAGCGCTCATTGGAATCTGACTCGCCCTGGTGCCAGAGAATTCCCCGCAGGATGCCGCCTGATGTGTCAATCGCCATATTGGCCCGTGTGACGGCGCGGTCAAATAACCAGGTGTTGCCGAGGTCCGGGTCTGTCGTCGCCTGGGCATTCCACTGGCCGTTGGGTCCGCCTTCGTTGTTGCAGAATGCGGATCCTGACCAGGCAGCCGGCACCAGGATGATGTCCCGCGAGGTATCCAGCAGGGCTCGTTTGGCAAAGCTCAGGCCCAATCCAATGTATTGCAGGTCCTTGCCAGAGTTGTAGGGGTCCAGCGGGATATGCAGCGGATCTTCAGCAACCGTTATGGCCGGTGACTCGACGTTGAGTACCGGGGAGCGAAAGTCTGCACCGCTGAGAAACAGCTCCTCTCGATCGTTGGGTGTCACGTTCAGCTGCTTGATTCGCGGGTGAGGCTCGTCCTGCCCACCGGGCAAGGCCTGGCGGGTACCGTCCCCGCTGAACCCGACCATATTGCTCTGGCCGATCAACAGGTAGACATCCGGTGCGTCAACCGGTTGCACACTGACGCGGATCGGCAGCTCATCCCGATCGATGCCGTCAGTGGCGGTCAGGATGAAATCGCGCTGCTGTGGCAACAGGGGTAAATCGGCGATGGCCAGTTTGAGAACCATTTCGCTCTCGTCTTCGCTGGGTGTCAGCGTCAGGCGAGTAAAGCTGCTGGTCACGAACGCCACATCATCCGGCGAGACACCGGAAATGCTCAGGTCCACAGGCGTGGAGTGGCCGTTCGTGCGCGACAGTGTCAATGGCACGCGCAGTCCCGTCTCATCGCCTTCGATCAGCACATATTCAGCGCTCAGCGAGCGCAGCTCGAAGTCGCCGGTCGGCTGTGTACCACCACCGGTCAGGGTATCGCCACCGCAACCGGATATCAGCAATACGCCAAGCAGCGACAAAACACGCCGCCAGGCCGAGTCGTTAGGAAATGAGTTGATCACACTGTTCATGAGGTTGGCTAAGCAAGCACCAAGCCTAGACCGGGTGCAGTAGAGCGAAATTGAACCATGTCCGGCTATAACGAAAATCGTCAGCGCGGGTCCGGCAAGTTTGTGATGACTGAGACGTACTCCGCAATTATCGTGGAAGCAGTCCTATCAATTGCTGGTAGTAACGCTGCCCCATTTCCCGATAGGCAGCTGCGCCAAAATGTACGCAGGATCCTTCCCCGCAGGGGTAACCCGGTGGCACCAGGTCGTCATTGTTCACGTAGTCGGCCAGCGGAATGAGACTGGCGATGTTCCGGTGGGTATCATCCACCAGCTGCTTGCTGCTGTTGAAGGGTATCTGTGTATTGGCGGGGCTTTCATTGCCCATCGACATGGTGCCCGCGATAAACGGAATGTCGGCATTTGCTCCGCGGGCACTCGCCCCACGCGCGTCGATGTCTATGTTGCTGCGCAGTGCTGTTGCAAGTTCCGCGAGATTGTCAGCATAGGATTGAGCACAGGCGGCATCATCCGAGTCGGCCTCGCCCTGGTGCCACAGTATGCCACGCAGCACCCCGCCGGATTCTTCCAGGGCGATATTGGCACGGGCCACGGCACGCTCATAGAGTAAGGTGCCACTCAGTGCTGCATTGCTTTTCTGCGTGGCATTCCAGCCAATGCCAGGCAGCCGATTGGACGCCCGCTTGCAAAAGCCGGTGTCTGACCAGGCCGCAGGTACCAGCACGATGTCAGCGGTAGTGTCTGCCAGGGCACTTTTAGCGAAGGACAGACCCGGGCCAATGCGCTGGCCTGTCTTGCCACCGAGGCTTTCATCATAGGTATCGTGCAGTGGATCGACGGCGATCGTCAACGCATTGGCCGCGTTATACAACCTGGCCGGTGTCGTGAAATCTGCAGCAGCTGTAAAGTTTGCGTCGTCATTGCCGGTTACGTTCAATTGCCTGATACGTTCGTTCGGGGCATCCGCGCCACCGGGGCTGGCCTGTTTGGAGTCGTCCTCACTGAAACCCATCATGTTGCTCTGACCCACCAGCAGGTAGACGTCGGGGAGGCTGGTCGGCTGGACGACAACATCCACGCTGGCGCTCAGGGAGTCGGTGCCGTCATCCGCAGTAACGATCAGCCTGCGCGTCTGATTGCGAATGGGTCTGGAGCCGATGGCCAGTTGCAGCACCAGATTGCTGGCGCCTTCACCCGGTGACAGGCTGGCATCGGTGAATTCCCAGGAAACGTCACGTTCATCGGCACTCGTTTCGCCCCCGGCTGTCAGTTGAATCGTGCCTGTAGTTCCACTGAGGCGTGCGAGACTGACAGGCACCGTGACGGCACCGCCGCCTTCGACCAGCGCTGCGGATCCACCGGACCCACTGCCTACCTGCAAGGTGATGGCGCCGTTGCTGGCGGTTCCGTGGCCGTCTGCCGTTTCAGGAACTTCGGGATTACCCGGTTGGTTCGGGCTGCCCGTCGCGGGGAAGGTGTCGGTCTGCAGGTCACTGTCGCAGGCTGCCAGTATGGCGCACAGGCCCAGCGACATCAGACATCCACGAAGGCACGTGAAACCTGAGCGGCTCCCCAGTGGACGATGCGGAGTCCGGGACGGCGGTGGCTGCGGCGAAGTGCTCGTCTGCGCGCCGTGTGCGACTGAACTGATGATGTTGGCCCTCGTGAACATGCAAATTAACGTCTAGACTCATGACCCGAGCCTGAGGTTCCTGGAGATTCAGAATCTGCAGGCGAGCAAGCGCTTGCCGGGATGTGCGCGGCGAATATACCAGAGACAGGATGGAAACCAGTCGGTCAAAATGCCCAACTGTCTGCAATGCAACAGAATATTCTCTTTCCTTTACACTGTGTGACCCTGTTTGGATGCAGGTAGAGAACGGCAGTTTTGCCGGGATGTCATATAAGCGTTACAGTTAGCCGAGTCCTTAACCACCGTCCGTTATCTACGCACCCCAGCTTCATGATGCTAATTTCGAGACTGTTTGTCACCCTGGTCTGCCTGTGGCTGCTGCTGTCAGGTCTGTTCAAGACGCAATTGCTGATCCTGGGAGCGATGTCGGTGCTGCTGGTCGTCTGGCTCGCCGTTCGCATGAGAGTGCTGGAACATCGTGGGCAACCCATCTACTTCCGCTTTCTGCACATCCTGAATTACTGGGGTTGGCTGCTCGGACAGATCTTTCTCAGTAATATGGATGTCACCCGACGAGTCTGGTCTCGTGAACTGGACATCAAACCCACGTTACGGCGCGTCACCGCGACACCCGATACGGATATGGGTCGTGTGATCTACGCCAACTCGATCACCCTCACGCCGGGTACCACGGCCATCAATTTCACCCCCGGGGACGACATACTGGTCCACGCACTGCACGAAGACAGCCTTGTGGAGTTGGAGGGCGGAGCGATGGCTGCCCATGTGCGTGCGGTGGAACCGTATCTGCACTTCAGGCAGGAGCGCTGACATGTTCATTGCGGCAACCATCGCCATTTTAGTGACGATGGCGCTCACCCTGGCCAGAGCGCTGCTCGGACCCACGCTGTTCGACCGACTGCTGGCAGTCAATTCATTTGGTACCAAAACCGTTCTGCTTATCTCGGTCTATGGCTTCATGACCGATCGCCCCGATTTTCTGGACATTGCGCTGGTGTATTCACTGATCAATTTTCTGGGCACCATAGCGGTACTCAAGTTCTTCGAATTCGATGATCCGGGCAGTGAAACATACCAGGAGGATGACTTCTGATGATTGACTGGATCGTCTGGGCAATTAGCTGGATCCTGATGCTGATCGGCTGTGTTTTCATCGTCTCGGGCGCCGTCGGCCTGATACGCATGCCTGATCTGTACACGCGCCTGCATGCCGCCAGCCTGACCGACACAGGGGGAACGATCATCATCTCCCTGGCGCTGATACTGCAATCGGTCTTTGTATTTGGCAGCGCCATGGCGGCCATCAAAGTGATGCTGATCCTGTTCTTCACCCTGTTTACCGCTCCCACGGCCTCGCATGCTCTGGCCAAGACGGCCCTGCTGTGCGGACAGGTTCCGGTGGGCACAGACGGTAAGCCGATTCTGGATTCACCCGAAGAAGCAACTCTGCTGGCACGTTCCCGGCCTGCGGACTACCGCTCCGGTCAGGATGCCGAACAGGCAAAGGCGGAAGGACGGGCGCGACAGGCCAGGCGTGACAGGAAAGGAGATGGTCACTGATGGAAACACTCGTCGCCAACGTGCTGCTGACTTTTCTGGTGTTCATCGCCATCGGTATTATCGTGCTGCGTGATCTGCTGGGTGCTGTCATCCTGCTGGGCGTCTACAGCCTGATTGCGGCGGGGGCCTTCGTGGTCATGGATGCTGTCGATGTCGCCTTCACCGAGGCTGCTGTGGGCTCGGGCATCTCGACCATCCTGTTTCTGGGTTGTCTGTCGTTTACCCAGCACAAACAGAAGCCTCGAGGACATGACAGTCTGGCTGCACTGATCTTCGTTGTCATCACCGGTGGTCTGCTTATCTACGGCACACTCGATATGCCGCACTACGGACGAGCGGACTCTGCCGCCCAGACACACCCGGAACTGGCGGTGAGGTTTCTGGAACAATCGGCATCCGAAGTCGGGCCACCCAATATCGTGACCTCGGTACTGGCCAGTTATCGTGGCTACGATACGCTGGGCGAGACGCTGGTAGTGTTTGCCGCCGGCATCGCGGTGCTCAGTCTCCTGGGCCTGAAGCGTACACGTCGCGAGGATGAGGCACCGGAGCATGCGCCTGGTGACACGCCCAGTGCTGATGTCGACGAGAGGCGCTGACACACCGGACAGGTCGGGAACAATCGTACAGGACCCTTTTTGAGAAACGCTTGTGAAACTCTACCCAAGACAACGCCATCGCGTGCTGCAGGTCGTGACCAAACTGGTCATACCCTTCGTGCTGCTGTTCGGGCTGTATGTGCAGTTCCACGGTGACTACGGTCCGGGTGGCGGATTTCAGGCAGGCGTGATATTCGCCAGCGCCTTCATTCTTCATGGCCTGATATTCGGGCTGCAGCGCACCCGCGCCGTGCTGACACCGGCAGTGTTGCGAATCTTGATGTCCTGCGGCGTGCTGCTCTACGCAGGCACCGGTCTGGTTGCCATGCTGCTGGGTGGAAACCTGCTGGATTACGACGTGCTGGCGCATGACCCGTTGCACGGGCAGCACTGGGGTATCTTCGCGGTTGAGCTCGGTGTAGGCATCACCGTGACAGGTGTAATGATCTCGCTGTTCTACGGGTTTGCCAGCAAACGATGAATCAGGTTATCGGACTCTACAGCTACTGGGTCGTCATCGTTCTGATGATGGCGGGTCTGTACATCATGATTGCGCGCTATAACCTGGTGAAGAAGATAATCGGTCTTGGCCTGTTTCAAACGTCCATCTTCTATCTGTACATCACGCTGGGCAAGGTCGATGGTGGTACGGCACCCATACTGATTGACGGCGAGAACGTGGTGTATTCCAACCCCCTTCCACACGTGCTCATACTGACCGCGATCGTTGTAGGCGTGGCAACCACTGCGGTTGCGCTGGCACTCGTCGTGCGGATCCATGAAGCCTTCGGGACGATCGAAGAAGACGAATTGAAAGCTATCGATGCACTGGAGCCAGACGCTTGATGAGTGATCAATTGCCTGCGCTGCAGATCATGGTGACGCTGCTTGCTGCACCCCTGTGCGTCATCATCAGGCATGCCAGGGGGGCATGGGCGCTGGCCATGGCGGCCAATACGGTGGCGTTCGTCGTAGCCATCCTGCTGTTATTGCAGGTGCTGGACACTGGGGTCATCCGCTACGCGGTCGGTGGCTGGGCAGCGCCCAGCGGCATCGAATACTACATCGATACCATGAACGCAGCCGTGCTGGTCCTGGTCTCGGGTATCAGCGCACTGGTGCTGCTGTATGCGTTCAAAAGTGTCGAGAAGTCGATTCCGCACGCGAAGCATTATCTCTTCTACTCTGCCTGGATGATGTGTATCACCGGCCTGCTCGGCATCGTGATTACCGGTGATGCCTTCAACGTGTTCGTGTTCCTGGAGATCAGTTCGCTGGCAACGTACACATTGATCTCCTTTGGGTCGGATCGCCGCGCATTGACCGCCAGCTTCAACTACCTGGTGCTGGGCAGTGTCGGGGCATCATTCATCCTGATTGGTATCGGATTCCTCTATGCGGCGACCGGCACACTGAACATGGTGGACCTGGCACAGCGAATACCAGACAGCGAATCCCAGCGTTCTGTGCTGGTTGCATTCAGTTTCATCACCATTGGGGTTTTGATCAAATCTGCCGTGTTCCCCCTGCACGCCTGGTTACCCAATGCCTACACCCATGCCCCGGTGGCCGTCACTGCATTTCTGGCGGGCACGGCTACCAAGGTATCGCTCTATGTGCTCCTGCGGTTTTTCTTCAGTATCTTCGGCAAGGACTACAGTTTCGGTCAATTACTGCTCAGTGGCGTTCTGTTGCCGGCAGCGGTGGCAGGCTTTGTATTGATGTCACTGGTGGCCATGTTCCAGAATGATCTGCGGCGTATGCTGGCGTACTCCAGTGTGGCGCAGATCGGCTATATCGTGGCGGGTTTCAGTCTCGCCAGTCAGTCCGGCCTGACTGCCGGTATCGTGCATATCATCAATCATGGCATCGTGAAAACCAGTCTGTTCATGGCCGTGGGTTGCATACTCTACCGAGTTGGCCATGCGCATACGCCGTCATTGGACAGCCTGATCAGGCGGATGCCGTTCACCAGTGTTGCCTTCATCGTTTCAGGCCTGGGGTTGATCGGCGTGCCGCTGACGGTTGGCTTTGTCAGCAAGTTCACCCTGATCGGCGCCGCCATGGAACGCGGCTGGTGGCTGGTAGCAGGGCTGGTGCTGATCAGCTCGCTGATGGCGGTCGTGTATATCGGGCGGGTTATCGAAGTGCTGCTGTTCCGCCGGGCGCGTGACTCGGGACCAGAGCCTTCGGGTATGCGCGAGGCACCGGTGAGCATGCTGTTGCCACTGTACGTATTGCTGGCTGCCGGATTGTATTTCGGTATCAACGGAGGTGCGACGCTCGAGGTGGCCGGGCAGGCCGCCGCCCAGTTGCTCGGGGGTTATCAATGAACCCGCTCTGGACACTGGTGCCGCCGCTGGCGGTCATCCCGTTCATCGTGTTTTTCGGCGAGAAGCGCAACAACCTGCGCGAGGGCTCGATTATCGTCGCCGGGCTCATCCTGCTGCTGATCAATAACCGGATATACAGCGACCTGACAGCCGGAATCCCGGTACAAAGCGGTGAGCTGGCGCTGCTGGCCGATTACTCGCTGAAATTGTCGGCGGAACCCATGGGGGTCATCTTTGGCCTGCTGGCGAGTTTTCTCTGGGTGGTCACCACCGTGTACAGCATCGGGTATATGCGTGGTCACCATGAGATCAACCAGACCCGCTTCTACGTCTGTTTTGCCATTGCCCTGGCCGCCGTGATGGGCGCCGCCTACGCCGACAATCTGCTGACCCTGTTCGTGGCCTACGAAGTGATCACCATTTCCACCTTTCCACTGGTTACCCATGCCGGCAGCGAGGAGGCAAAGAAGGCGGGGCGGCTGTATCTCGGCATACTCATGTCCACATCCATTGGATTTCTGTTGCCAGCCATCATCTGGGTGGCAACCGCTGCCGGTACCATGGATTTCATTCCCGGTGGTGTCCTCGCCGATGCTGGAATTGGCAAGAGTGCCATGGCGGTGCTGCTGGCGCTGTTCGTCTTCGGCATTGCCAAGGCGGGCATCATGCCATTCCATCGCTGGTTGCCAGCTGCCATGGTGGCACCGACACCGGTCAGTGCGCTGCTGCACGCTGTGGCAGTGGTCAAGACCGGTGTGTTCAGTGTACTCAAGATCGTCACCTACACGTTCGGTATCGACACCGTGACCCTCACGGGAGCTGCGCACTGGCTGTTGCCGGTGGCCGCCTTCACCATACTGGCATCCTCCATCGTCGCCTTCACCAAGGACAACCTGAAAGCCCGGCTTGCCTATTCGACCATCAGTCAGCTCTCCTACATCATCCTTGCCGCCTTGCTGGCAACGGTCATGTCGGTCAGTGGCGGGGTATTGCATATCGTCATGCACGCCTTTGGCAAGATCACGCTGTTCTTTTGTGCGGGTGCCATCATGGTGGCTCTGCACAAGTCCGAAATCTCCAGGCTCGATGGTATCGGGCGACGCATGCCACTGACGATGGGAGCATTCTTCATCGGTGCTCTGAGCATCATCGGACTGCCGCCTGCCGGTGGCGTATGGAGCAAGCTGCTCATCGCTGGCGGGTCGCTGGATAGCGGAACGCTAATCTGGGTGGGCGTGCTGATGCTCAGCACACTGCTCAACATAGCCTACCTGTTACCCATCCCGCTACGCGCCTTCCTGCGACCGGACCCCGATCTGGCGCCTGGCGAGAAAGCCACCTGGCAGGAAGCGCCGTATGCCTGCCTGTGGGCCATTGTGCTGACTGCTACGACCTGCGTATTGCTGTTCCTCTATCCGCAGCCGCTGACCGAACTGATTGGACTGATCCAATGGCGATGACACCAGAGACACAGTCTCCCCCGGATGCCGGGTCTGCCGATTCGGTAGCACCGCTGGCTCGTCGATTTCTGTGGACGGATACTGCGTCCGGTGTCAATCGACTGATCATCGGTCTGGCCGTGTTGTGTCTGGTCCTGTTTGCCGTGGATCTGGTTCACCACCGGCATACCAAGGTACCGGGTGAAGAATTCACCGGTTTTCATGCCATTGCGGGTTTTGTCTCGTTCACTGTCATCGTGGTAGGTGCGCGGCTGTTACGGGTACTCATCAGGCGTGATGAGAGTTTTTACGCACCCTATGGCGTGGATGCAGAAGAGTACCCCGAGGCAGGTACACAACGGCTGAATCATGAGCAACGTCCCGCCGATTCACTGCATACACTGCGTGATGAACTCCTGGGACGCACCCGCCAGCCGGGTAGTGAAAACGCCGACAATGGCAGGGGCGCGTCATGAGCACGGTCATCGCACCTCCGTTCATCTACCTGATGGCAGCCCTGGTCTGTCCATTGTTGCCGTCACGCTGGCGCGCGTTGTTGCTGATGGGTATCCCGGTGCTGGCGCTGCTGGTGCTGCTGGCCTATCCGGCAGGCAATCACGCGGTACTCTCGGTGGTCGGATTCGAGTTGACGTTCATGCGCGTGGACAAGCTGGCCCTGGTCTTCGCCATCATCTTCTCGATCGCGGCACTGCTGGCCGGGCTGTATGCCTGGCACGTTCGCGATACCGTGCAGCAGGTAGCGACCCTGGCCTATGCCGGTTCCGCCATTGGCGGTGTGTTTGCCGGTGACCTGATCAGCCTGTTCCTGTGGTGGGAGGGGACGGCGGTCGCATCGGTTTTCCTGATCTGGGCGCGCCGCACGCCGGCGGCCTTTGCCACGGGTATGCGGTACCTGATCATTCAGGTGTTGTCGGGTGTACTGCTGCTGGCCGGCCTGTTGCTGCATTTCCAGCAAACCGGTTCCATCGCCTTCGAGCATCTCGGGCTGGTGAGCGTGGGCACCTGGCTGATGTTCATCGCCTTTGGCATCAAATGCGCGTTTCCGTTACTGCACAACTGGTTGCAGGATGCCTATCCGGCAGCAACCGTGACCGGTACGGTCGTTCTCTCCGCTTTCACCACGAAGATGGCCATCTACGCGCTGGCCCGTGGCTACGCCGGAACCGAGATACTGATCTACATCGGTGCGATCATGACCCTGTTTCCTATCTTTTTCGCCGAGATCGAAAACGATCTGCGGCGCGTCCTGTCCTATTCACTGAACAACCAGCTGGGCTTCATGGTGGTGGGTATCGGCATAGGGACCGAGTTGTCACTCAATGGCACAGCAGCCCATGCGTTCTGTCACATACTGTATAAATCCCTGTTGTTCATGAGTGTCGGGGCTGTCCTCTATCGCACCGGTACGTCGAAGGCGTCCGAGCTTGGTGGCCTGTACAAGACCATGCCGGTGACGATGGTCTGCTGCCTGGTCGGGGCAGCATCGATCTCGGCCTTTCCCCTGTTCAGCGGATTCGTATCCAAATCGCTGATCCTGGACGCCTCGGCATCCAACGGTTACTACCTGGTCTGGCTGGCCCTGTTGATTGCATCGGCGGGTGTCTTGAGTCATTCGGGAATCAAGATTCCGTATTTCACGTTCTTTGCACACGACAGTGGCAAGCGGCCAGCGGAAGCACCTGTGCACATGCGGGCAGCCATGATCATTACCGCTGCACTGTGCGTGCTCATCGGCGTGGTGCCAGGCCCGCTCTACAGCCTGCTGCCCTACGATGTGGATTATCAGCCGTACACCTTCGATCACGTACTGGTACAGATGCAATTGCTGATCTTTGCCTTGCTGGCGTTCGTCTTCCTGATGAAGACAGGCATTCATCCGCCCGAGGTACGTGCCACCAACGTCGATACGGATATCATCTACCGTAAATGGATACCGTCCGTATTCCCGACTCTCGTCGGCGCCGTGGTCGCCGTCAATGCCCGGGCACGATCGATGATCATGGCCTTGCTGGGCAGCGGCTACGGCAACATCGAGCGACTGACACGACCGGGTGCGCCATTGGCGCGCGGATGGAGCGTCGCCAGCATGATGTTCATCGTCATCGTCCTGATGTGCTTATTGCTGGTGGTCAATCTGCTGTAGTGCCTGCTGCGACCGGGCATTATCATCGTTTTATCTTACTGGCTGTCGTTTATCTGTGGAGGACGGGTGCGATGAAGCTGTTTGGACATCCAGATTCCGGGCATGCCTTCAAGGTCAGGTTGTTTCTGCAAGTGGCAGGAATCAATCATGATTACGAGTACGTCGATATCCACCAGCCACGAGAGCAACGTTCGGCAGAGTTCAGAGAACATGCGCGCTACGGTGAAGTACCACTATTGATCGATGGTGGTAAGGCCTACGTCCAGTCGAACGCGATACTGCTGTATCTATGTCAGCAGTTCGGCCGCTGGGGTGGGGAGGATGCTGATACCTTCAATGCCTGTGCCGAATGGCTGCTCTGGGAAGCCAATAAAACAGGTCTGTGCCTGCCGCAACTGCGAAGTTTCCACAAAGGGGATGCAGATGCTGCGCTGGAAGCCGCCATTCCGTGGCTCAAAGCACGCTACGAGCACGACATCAATGTGCTGGAAGCGGAATTTTCCGATGGCCGTGAATGGATCATCGGAAGTCAGGCGCCCAGCATTGCTGATTTTTCGCTGTGCGGTTACCTGGTGTTTGCTGATGAAGCGCAGGTTGCGGTACCGGCGAATGTCAGCGCCTGGCTGGATCGGCTGACCAGGCTCGAAGGCTGGCAGCATCCTTATCAGTTGTTGGCGACTGATTAGCAATGCGTGCAGATTCCCTGCTGACGATTCCAACGATCATCCGACCGGAACCGGCACCCTGAATTCGTGCCGACGACTGCCGCTACTCAACTTCAGTCGGCACATTGCCGGCTCACCGAACAATAACGTTGCGTGCCTGTCTACACGACTAGGGGATGTTTTTCATCTCTACCCGAATGCCGTGTACAGTCACGTCAGACTCGTTCAGCACCCGGCCCGCTGGCTGTGGTGCCATGTTGACCACGAGACATCCATTGCCGTCCCATCCCTCGAGCGCCTTGATGATGTCCCGGTTGGGTGGCAATCTTTCCCCTGCAGGTGTGATGTCAACGATCGGGGGCTTTACCTTATCCAGAACGAACACCGACGGCCAGCGATGGTGATGGACCGGCTCTTCATCGTCCGGCGGCAGCGTGACCTCGAGAACACGTAACCGATCATTCTCAAAAAGCACCTTGTGATGTTTCGGCGCTGCCTTGACGGCGTCCAGTTCGGGATCCCATGTCGACGGATCGGATTGAATTACAGGATTAGTCATGCCAATTTCCTCCTCAGTCTGTGCGATATGCTCCGTGTTATCGCAGCCACAACTGGAAATCTTCTGCTGAACATCAGCTCTGGCTGTTGTAAACGGCCATGTCACTTTCAATGCTGTTTTCGGTGGGGACAGCATGGGAAGTCTTCGCCTGCTCGATCAACTTGTCAACCCCGGAATTCACAATTGCTCTCATGCTTTAGTCCAGGAGTTTTTCTACCGCGCAGATGCCCGGGCGCTTGAGTGGTAAACATCCCGACGATTCAGTGTGCACTGTCAACAAAAGTGGTTTCGACAATGGGCGGCGCCTTTAGCGTTTGTTGCACGACACAGCAACGTTCGGCGGCAATCTGCAGTTTC
>JABDKN010000197.1 GCA_013002205.1 Granulosicoccus sp. | reverse complement strand
ACCAGTGTGGCCCCGTTCAACAATGCGCCGAATATGGTCGACATCGTTCCGCTGAAACTTGGATTCTGTACCAGACTCATCCGGTCACCTTCGGCGAAACCAAGACTGTTCGTATAGCGCATGATGTTGTGCAGAACGTTGCGGTGTGAATCTGCAACGCCTTTCGGCAATCCAGTCGAGCCGGATGTAAAGTAAATACAGGCAACGTCGTGTGCTTCTATAGTGCGATCCGGGTTGCTGTCTGGCGAACGTGATTGCGGCGAGTCTATTGCCAACACGGGGTAACGATCGGCAGCCAGGAGCGTGCCGATTGCCTCGCACTCGTCATCGACCAGCAGGGCTGCCGGCGAGAGCCTGTCCAGCACACCGGAGAGGATTGAAATTGGAGTTCGTTGATCAAGGGGCGCCACGATCCGACCGGCTTTCAGTACGGCAAGCACCGCGGTAATGGCGTCCCGGCCCTGTCCGGCCAGCAGCACGATCGGCGCGGTTCCGTTCTCTTGCGAGTCTAAAACCTTGAGCAAATGGTGTGCGAGCCGATTTGCTGCCAGGTTGAGCGCCTGGTAGCTCAGGCCGCCGAAGCCGTCAGCAATGGCAATGTGATCAGGGCAGATCGCAGCCCTCTGTTCGAAGCAGCGCGGAATCCCGTGCTCAAGCCATGTTCGTTCAAATGGACGAAAGCTCTCTGGTCGGTACAGTGATTGGCGCGCGCGGATATCGGGCATAGGCAACTGGTCCATGTCAGTTGTGGGCGCAGCACCCATATTGACACAGACTGAGACGCGCGTACAACGACACTCAGTTGCCGTCAGATAAATCTACTTCTATTGAGACACAGTTCAAGCTGAGGTACACCTGCCTCGTCATGCTCAGCGATAAACACACGAGTTCCTGAGCCTTAGCCTCCAGGTTTTTCCTGCCAGTAATCGTCCCCGGGGTAGGCGCTCTCTTCTGCCATATCGCCGTCAGGGATCTCCCGTTCAGTATCTCTACTGCTCTCCGGATGGTCCTTCTGAACAGTTGCCGGAGTTTTTACAGTCTTGTCCTCGCGAACTGATGGTGATGCGGGTTTAGGTGTCGACATCTCCGTGCTCCGTTGTAGTACCTGAGGGTTCGATGATCACATGTTAGAGCACGGCAAGCGAATTACGTCCTCTGTGTATTCTTTTCAAGTGTATCCGTAGTCAGTAGTACGGAACAAAATAGAGAGTGTGAATAGATGACGGACTCCTGTAGAAATCGGTGCAGCCATGGAAAATATTTCACTCGAGTACGCAGATCTGGATGCTCCCGGTTATTCCCGTCGCCCGTGTGGACGCGGGTTCCTCTATCTGACTTCCAGCGGCCGTCGCATGAAAAGCCAGTCGCCCATCCACCAGTGTCGCTCTCTGATGATTCCACCTGCGAGGAAATCACTCTGGATAGATCGGCAGCGTCAAGCCCATATTCTCTGCTGGCGCCACTACCCTGAAGCGGCGGCACCTGGAACAGTGCGATAACACGATCATCCTGCGGTTCAAAGGTAAATCGAACAAAGAGCGGGAAATCGCACTTCAGGACGATGCCCTGCCGGCTTCCGCCAGGCGATCGAGAAACTGGCTGACTCGGGCGGAAACCAGTGTACTGCGGTTGCTTGAATCGACTGGCTGATGACAGGTCACTATTTCCAGCACAGACCGACGATCGATTACTCGCGCACACCGGCCCATTCAGGTGTCATGTTTTACAGTTGGATATCTCATCCAGCCGAGTACTAATCAGGTTTGCAAAGTATTGTTCAATTTTGCACAGCAAATTGAAATGACCGCGGAGTAGACTACTGCTACATCGTATGAGCTGGCCTGAGCGCCACAGGAGATTAAATTGAAAGTATTCGGATCTCGTAGTCTTATATGGTCACTGTTGGTGTCGATGATTACGTTCTCTGCATTCGCCCAGGATGCGCCAACACGTGCGATAGACCAGGTCGCAGGGAATGTGTATCGGTTTCAGAACAATTTTCATTATGCCCTGGTGGTTACCACTGACGAAGGGGTGGTGGTAGTCGATCCAATCAATGCGGATGCTGCAGCCTGGTTGAAAAATGAACTGACCTCGATTACTGATAAGCCCGTAACGCACCTGATCTACAGCCATAGTCACGGGGACCATGCCTCAGGTGGTTCAGTGCTGGCAGAAGGTGCAAGCGTCATCGCACATGCCAATGCACCGGAGGCAATCGATGGTGTCGTACCGACAATCCGTTTCGACGATACCTATACCTTTGAGTCAGGGGACCATACATTCGAATTGACTTACCTGGGACCTGGCCATGGAACCGATCTGATTGCTGTGGTGGTACGACCAGAGAATGTTGCGTTCATTACCGATGCAGCTGCACCGAAACGCTTGCCCTTTCGCGATATGGGTGGCGCCAATCTGGATGACTGGATAGAGCAGATAAAGGTGGTGGAATCGCTCGATTTCGAGGTGTTCGCACCTGCACATGGCAATATCGGCGTCAAAGCCGATGCTGCAGATGCGAGAATCTATATGGAAAATCTCAGGGAGCAGGTTCTGAGCGGTCTCCGGGCGGGTAAGTCGGTTGATGAATTGACGACAGAGATTACGCTCGATGAGTATCAGGATTGGATGCAGTTCGAGGAGTTCCGTCCACTGAACATCCAGGGAATGGCAAGATTCCTGACGGAGAGCGGTCAGGTCAACTAGTATGGCAGTAGGTTCGTGTTTGGGCAAAACGCGTAATCCAGGCGAACAAAGAATAAAGTGATTAAAGGGTGGCTGTAGAGTGCTAAGTGCCCATGGCAGGGCGCTTCAAATATTGACTGCAGATCTGCGTTGCCGTTATCACCCACCCCGCGGGTGATCATCGGCTGCAGGCGCCTGTATTACTTGAGCGGATCATCATCCGGCCTGAAGCTGTTATCACAGGTTGTTTGTGAAACCCGCGCTCAACCCCAGCTTTGAGCGCGGCAATCGGCGGGACCAGAACCCTGGCGCCAACCCTAGCGCCGCGACGCTGAAAGCACCTGCACGACAACCAGCTAATAGACAAATTCACTAACGACGTCACTCGTGGTAAATTTGCGGCTGCTCAATAAAAACCTTTCCTGTTCCCGAGAATCATCTACAAGTGCCAGGGGGTCATCTCCCCTGTGGCAATTGTCAGTATCAGCAGGGAATACGGGTTGTCAATTCGCAAGCCAGCCGAAGCAGGAGTACGCAGCAAAATGGTATCGGAGACAGAGCCTGCGCAAGCCGGAGTGCAGAATAACGGGGCAGGACACTCGTCACCACACGTGAATCTGACCGACATCGCGATTGGCGTAATCATCGGTCGTGCGTCGGAATTCTTCGAGTTTTTCGTCTTTGCTCTGGCCTGTGTGCTCGTCTTTCCCTATACGATCTTCCCGTTTGTGTCTCCTGTAGAAGGCACCCTGTATGCCTTTGCCGTGCTGGCACTGGGGTTTCTGGCACGACCCGTCGGAACCATAATATTCACTGAAATCGACCGCCATTATGGGCGCAGAACCCGACTGACGATTGCCCTGTTCCTGATGGGGCTCTCAACCGTTGCCATCTCCTTCCTGCCCAGTTATGAGGCTGAGGGCTGGCTGACAATCGCCAGCCTGTGCCTGTTCCGTTGCGGGCAGGGAGCCGCCCTGGGAGGGTCCTGGGATGGGACTGCGTCGTTGCTTGCGTTGAATTCTCCACCAGACCGCAGGGCGAGATATGCCACGTTGCCACAGATCGGCGCACCACTTGGCCTGATACTCTCGGCGTCACTCTATCTGTTTCTGATCGTCAGTCTTTCCGAGAAGGATTTTCTTGCCTTTGGCTGGCGTTATCCGTTCTTCGTCACATTTGCAATCAATGTAGTCGCCCTGTTCGCCCGACTGAGATTGACCGAGAGCGACGAGTTTCGAGTCCTCTACACCAGGAATGAACTCGCTCCAGCGCGTACCCTGGATGTCATCCGCGAAGAGTGGTTGCAGATCATCATTGGTGCCTTCACCCCGCTGGCCAGTCTGGCACTGTTTCATATGGTAACCGTGTTCCCACTGGGCTGGATCGTGTTGAATTCCAGCGAACATCTTGAATTGTTTATCGTCATAGAGATCATCGCAGCGACGTTCGGTCTGGCTGCCATTCTCGCCTCAGGGCCCATTGCCGACCGAATCGGGCGACGGCGCCTCCTGTGGCAAACGGCTATCGCCATCGCCGTATTTGCCGTGGTGTCCCCGATAATGCTGGGGCGGGGCGGTATTCTGGGGGAGGCGGTTTACGTGTTGACAGGATTCGTTCTTCTGGGATTATCCTTTGGCCAGTCTTCCGGTGCCACCGCATCGGGAACGGCTCTCAAAAACCGCTACACTGCTTCGGCCATGACGACTGATCTTGCCTGGCTATTCGGCGCAGGCTTCGCGCCGTTCGTGGCTCTGTACCTGAGTGAGTACTACGGCATTTGGCTCTCTGGTGCCTACCTGCTGTCTGGCGCCGTCGCGACATTACTGGCGCTGACCCTGTTCACGCGTCGCAATGAAGAGCGTCGCGCCCATGACACTTCCTGGCGCTGAGTGAAGGTGGATATGACACAGATGACAGTGCGTAGATGCCAAATTCCCAGTCGGTTGCTCACTGGGTTCCGGTGGCTTGGCGTGTTTCTCCTGTCTTTAGTGATCGGCGGATGCAGCTCGGATGTCATGGCCCCCGCTGGCCATGTGGCGGTGCAGCTTCGCAACATCATGGGCATCAGTACCTTTCTGATGCTCCTGATTGTCATTCCGGTCATGGCGGCCATTGGCATTTTTGCCTGGTATTACCGTGCGTCCAACGAGCGGGCTGAGTACGATCCGGATTTCCACCACTCGACCTCCCTGGAACTGCTGACCTGGGCGGCGCCACTGACAATCGTCGTCTGGCTGGGTGCCGTAACCTGGGTGAGTACGCACAAGCTTGATCCCTACCGTCCCCTTGAACAGATTGATGCGCGCACGGCAGTAGACCCCGACGTCCAGCCTCTCGTCATCCAGACCGTATCCATGGACTGGAAGTGGATGTTCATTTATCCCGAATACGGTATCGCTACCGTCAATGAAGTCGCAGCGCCGATCGATCGCCCCATCAAGTTCGAGCTGACATCGACCGAAGTCATGAACGCGTTTCACGTACCGGCGCTGGCCGGCATGATCTACACCATGGCCTCGATGCAAACGACGTTATGGGCCGTGGGCAATGACCCGGGTATCTACGAGGGTCGTTCTTCGCATTACAGCGGTGCCGGTTTTTCGGGCATGTCATTCGATTTTCACGTGCTGGAGCAGAGCGAATTCGACAACTGGGTGAGCACGGTAGGCCAGGGAGAATCCCTGGACAGGGAGCGTTATTTCGAGCTGGCCGAACCGAGTGAGAACGTAGACCCGATGTATTTTTCGCTGGACGATGAGGCGCTTTATCATGACATTCTCAACCGCTGCCTGCGCGCTGGAGAAGTGTGTATGGACGAACAGATGTCACATGGCGGAGCATCATCCAATGCCGTGCATCAGGGCGCTCAGTCCGGTCACGACAGCGCACCTGATGCCAGTGCGACCGAGCGGGCACAACAGGAGCTGGAAACCATGACTGAACAGTCGAAGGACAACCA
>JABDKN010000183.1 GCA_013002205.1 Granulosicoccus sp. | reverse complement strand
GCCGGCGGTCGCGGATTCAGGGTCCAGTGGCACCTCCAGCGTGGTGCACTGAGCCACCAGTTTAGCGATGCCCGAGCCGATGGTGCAGTCACTGAACTGCAGCGCCTCACCCGGCTCAATCTCCCCCGCAGTCCATGCCGGAGAGGCAAGCATCAGGCAGCAGCAGACCGTAACGCGCGCCAGAAGACGTCGCAGGAACTCCAGGCGACAGGCGGCAAGCCTTGCCATATCAGACCGTGAGGAAGCGTTGTGCCGATTCAAGAGACTCGATAGTGATTGGCCAGGAGAAGGTTACTGCAACCGTGTCCGCACGCGGGCGGTCAGTGGCGGCTGCATCTCACCCTGGCTGGTGCAAGGGACGAGCCAGTTACAGCTGTTCGAGTACGTCTTCCAGTTGTCGACGCGCGTTACCCACCCAGTCATCGCGTTTGATGCGCTCCGGACCGATGTGCAGGGCATTGGCGATGGCTTCGATCTCATGATGCTGCAGCGTGGCAAGCTGCGAATAACTGGTAATGCCGAGCTCGTTCAGGGCTTTTTCAGTGACAGGTCCGATGCCCACGATCTGCTGCAGATCGTCATGCGGTTCAACCGGTTCGAACAGACTCGTATCATCCTGTGTAGAGTCGACGTCCAGCTCCCTCTGCAAGTCGTCACCCACTTCGATGACCTGGTCAAACGGGTCGGTATCGACAGACTCCGCAGTGTCCTCCAGTTGTGCTTCGTCCTCAGTGGGTGTCACGGTATCCGCATCGAGTACGATGGGTCGATGCTGCTTCCCGTCCGGCTGAACGTCTTCGCCGGGGAGGTCGAGATTCAAATCGGTTTCGATATCCGGGAAAGTATCCGGGATATCGCCGTCCTCGACGCGCTCGTCGATTCCCTGAAGGTCATCGGCAACTACCACATGGACTTCGTCAAGGTCTTCTTCGTCGACATTCCCCGCCTCATCGAGATTCGCAGAATCGGTCGATCGCCGCGAGTATTCGTGTGCCTGTCGTGCCTGCGGCTGTCCTGGCGTCGCGGGCAGTGAAGCGGATGCCCAGCTGCTGGTATTGCGACGATCGCTGATCAGCTGTGCTGCAGCGGGTGAAGCCTCTTCCGGTGTGGGTTGCGCTGTGCCTCGCCTGGTATCTATCCGACTCGCAGCAGAGTCCTTGTCCTGAGCGGAATCCACCGTGCGCGGCTGATCCGCCGGAACGACCGAGCCTGTCGACTCTGTGCCTGACTGCAAGCGCCGCTCATTGTCCAGAGTGGCTTGCTGGCGGTTGCCTGCCTGTTCTTTCTCCTCGAGCAATTTGACGCGCTGCGCCAGTTTTCGGTTCTCGTTGTTCAGGTCCCGGGTCTTGGCTTCATGTCGTTGCATCATCTGCCTGACCAGTAACTGCGATTTCTCAAGGTTGGTGTTCAGGAAGGGAATTTTCTGATTGTCTTCCCGAAGTGCGGCGATTTCATCCTGTGCCCGACGTTGCAGTTCGTCATAGTCGTCGCTCAGCATGGATACCTCTGACTGCATCTGGCTGAGCTGTTGCTGCTGCCGGGACAGTGCATGCCGAAGCTCATCGTTCTGCCTGACATGACGGGCTCTATGTATCAGCCATCCCAATGCGCCACCGCACACCACTGCCAGTGCAAGCGCCAACGACATCTGTCCCAATAGATAGGTCACGATTTATCTCGCTTGTGCTGTTGGCTAATCAACATAACTGATCTCTATGCGCCGATTGCGTGCCCGGCCTTCCTCAGTCCTATTGTCGTCAATCGGCTGAGTCGATCCGTAACCTTTGGCAATCAGTTGACTCGATGCAACCCCAAGTCCTTCCAGGTAACTCGCAACAGCCTGTGCGCGCTCCTGACTCAGGCGCAGGTTGACAGCGGCGGGACCTGTATCGTCGGTATGACCTTCGATACGAATACGTCTGTCGGGGTTGGCAGTGAGTAGCCGGGCGATGCTCTTCAAGGCCACATCACTGCCAGCAGTGAAGGAGTTACTGCCCGGCTGAAATGCCACCGCCGAGGTCTCTATTCCGGCAAGGGACTGCACAAACTCCCTGGTTTGCTGTGCCGCCTGCTGTTCGACATCGATTCGGGTCAGATCATCACGCACGATACGTACACCGTCGATCAGGTCGAGCTGATCGATCAGCGGTGCTACCGACTGACGGGTGTCAATAGTGCCCACCAGGATCAGGTCGCGCCCATTGGCGATGACATCCAGATCTTCATGGCCACTGGCGCTGACGAGCTGCTGAGCCTCAGCCTGCAGGGATTCAGGTATCGACTTGAGCTGTTGCGCCACGATGGCGATAAGGCAGGCACCCGACACCAGTGCGATCAGCCAGGGCCAGACGCTGAGACCTTCGGCATCTGGAAGATCAATGTGTAATGGTTGCGCCGACATGGCGCGGATAATACCATCATGCGCCTGGCAGCTGCACGCTACTTAGGCGCGCCAGTGTGTGAACAAAGGTGGTTTTACACCGAGGATGGCGGTTGATCCTCGAGGATTCACCGCTGTCGTACGTGGCCGGTTACAGGCGGACAACGCAGCGTCGGTAAACCGTCACGCCCATACAGATTGCCGTGATCGCGCTAGCGGGAAAACGCCCTGGGCTCGTTACTGCTGCCCAGATTACTCAACCTGGCAGATTCCCGATCCGTGACGGATGCGGCCACCTCGCCAGCCGCCCCCGAACGCCGTTTCACTGCACCGCTGCTGGAAAGTGCCTCTGCCGTTCTGCAGGATTTCCAATTCGGTGTGTCGACCACTCGCGGACGTATCCGGGACAATTTTGCATGATGGATGCGTTTCTGTCGGGCCAGGTGCCTGCTCATGTCCCGGTCACGTTCATTGGCCTGTTTCAGTTTACGCAGGGTCAATTTGAGGAGTCTGTCCTTACGCGACTGTTGCGAGGCAATTTGCTGCAGCGCCCTCAGGGAAGCCCTGCTTTCCAGCAATGCCAGACACTTGCTGTCCAGTTCCTTTTGCACACGTCGCCGGACAAGTCGCGCGCGTCGCGTACCCAGCAGGTAACCCACCAGTAGACAACCGAGCCCCAGCAAACCATATCCCACCATAGTGAACCGCTCCCTGGGATTGATCGTTCGCGCTGTCAGGAATATCGTGATTTTCGCCTGATCACTTCCAAGCCATCATCCAACAACCCGACTAATCAATCCGTATTAACCCTATACAATCTGCCCTGGATCACATCTTCGCAGTTTACCGGTGATGAAGATACTCTCTGTCAAAACATGCACAATGATTAATCTCAATGAGGTTAATGATCAGAGAGACAGGCATCAGATGGACAACAATGAATTCACCCGGCGTATACGTTACGCCCTGCGTCTGGATGATGAGGAAACTGCCCGGCTGATGAGGCAGGTTGATTTCCCGGTGACATTGGCGCAGGTCAGTGGCTATCGCTGCAAGGAAGGAGAGCCCGAGTTTCAACACTGTCCGGACGACGCTTTGCTGGCACTGCTCGACGGTTTGATTCTCGACAAGCGAGGCCCGGCACCGGTGCCCTCTACCACAGGGAATGCGCCAATATCCAACAATCTCATACTCAAGCAATTGCGCATCGCGCTGTCGCTACGCAGTGACGATATCCACGAGTTGATCACGGAGGGTGGGGGAAAGATCGGCAAAAGTGAGGCAGGTGCATTCTTTCGCAGTCCCCAGGCGCGTAATTATCGGCGCTGTGGAGATCAGGTCGTGCGCTGGTTTTTGACAGGTCTGGGAAATAGACGAGGGCAATAATCCTTCCAATTTGATACATTGGTCGAAAGCCAGGCCAGTTCGTACTCCGGCCCAATGGCTTTTCTCACCGTTCGGCATAGCCCATACTTTCGTGCGCGTGCCGCAACGATCTATCAAGAACAGGATTCATCTGATGAAAAAACGTATTGCATTGGCCGGCTGTCTGTTGGCGACTGCTTTGCTGGGTGGCCCAGCCCACGCACAGCAGCAGTTCATCTCAATCGGCACGGGTGGCGTCACGGGCGTCTATTACCCGACAGGTGGCGCCATCTGCCGCCTGGTCAACAAGGGTCGTAAAGAGCACGGTATTCGTTGTTCTGCCGAATCCACCGGCGGATCGATCTACAACATCAACACCGTCAGGGCAGGTGAGCTGGAGTTTGGTGTGGCCCAGTCAGACTGGCAGTATCATGCATATAATGGTACGTCGCAGTTCGAAGACCAGGGCAAGTTCGAGAAACAGCGTGCAGTCTTTTCCGTTCACCCGGAACCATTTTCGGTCATCGCCCGTGGCGGAAGCGGCATCAAGACTTTCGAGGATCTCAAGGGCAAGCGGGTCAATGTCGGCAACCCGGGCTCCGGCGTGCGGGCCACTGCCGAGGTCGTACTGGCAGCGTATGGCATGAGCCTGGATGATTTCTCCGTAGCTGCCGAGCTGAAAGGATCTGAAATGGCACAGGCGCTTTGCGATGACAAGATCGACGTGATGATTTATACGGTTGGCCATCCAGCTGCTGCGATCACCGAAGTCAGCAACACCTGTGATGTCGACTTCGTCGATGTCACCGGACCGGTGATCGACAAGCTGATCGAAGAGAATCCTTTCTACCGTACTGCATCGATCCCGGCCGGAATGTACAAGGGTCAGGATGTGGACAACAAGACATTCGGTGTCGGTGCCACGTTCGTTTCATCGTCTGACGTGTCGGAGGAGGTGGTCTACGTCGTTGTCAAAGCGGTATTCGATAACTTCGAGGATTTCAAGAAACTGCACCCGGCATTTGCCACTTTGAAGGAAGAGGAGATGATCAAGGATGGACTGTCGGCTCCGCTGCATGACGGTGCCGTGAAATACTACAAGGAACGTGGCTGGATGTAATTCACAAGGCCCCGTGTTCGGGGCCCTGGTTACTGCTGGCAGGGCAGCCAGGCCACGTGTTGGCCTGGCCTGCCTGTCAGTCTTTTACGGTGTGTCGTAAACACCGCATTGCAGGAACACACGAGCCACACCTATGCACGCGACAGCTACCCAGCCAGGCGATTCCAGCAGCACGGCAGACCTGGATTCCTTTACCGCCATCGACACAGGCGGGCGTAATCCGGCTGGCAGTATCGGGTTCTTCATTGCGTTCGTTGCATTTACGTGGAGTGCCTTTCAGCTCTATGTCTCTTCGTCCGTGCCTTTCTGGCTGGCCGAGGAACTGGG
>JABDKN010000245.1 GCA_013002205.1 Granulosicoccus sp. | reverse complement strand
CTCTGGCACAGTTGTCAAACTCCTACCGGGCGAAAAGGACAATGGACTCTCTGCGCACACCTAGATCCAGGGCCTGCCCGTTCTCGACCTTCCTGTTCTGCGGCAAATTGGCCAGCAACGGCTGCTGCCGTGGACTATCCACGTGGCAACGCTGATGGGTACCGGAAAACGCGTGATCCATGACCAACCGATGTCCCAGTGGAACACAGTCAGCCGGCGTAGTCACAGTGTAAGTTGCTCCCTTCGAAAAATCGTCTTCCCTGGCAGCCAGACTGACCTCCAGGACATGCTCAGGCCTGAAACAGGCATAGACACACTGACCCGCTGCCGCCTCGGACCTGTCCGGGCTTGGCCTGTCCGGGCTTGACCTGTCCGGGCTTGACCTGTCCAGGCTTGACCGGGGCAGACTCCACGACCCGAAAGCTGTGTCGATCAGCAGTTCGTCGGCCGTAACCGACATGATTTCGCCCGGCACGAAATTGGCCTCACCCATGAATCCGGCGGTGAACAGGGTACGTGGTTTCAGATAGATGGATTCCGGTGCACCCTTATCTTCTATGCGCCCGGCGTTCATGACAATGATCTCATCAGCGATTGCCATTGCCTCTTCCTGATCGTGGGTGACGTGGATGAACGTGGTTCCTACCTGGTGCTGAATCGCCTTGAGTTCTTCCTGCATCAATCGACGCAGGTTGAGATCCAGTGCGCCAAGCGGCTCGTCGAGCAGGAGCACTTCCGGTTTCACGGCAAGTGCACGAGCCAGAGCCACGCGCTGACGCTGCCCACCCGAGAGCTGGTGCGGCTTCTTCGCGTATTCCTCACTCAGGCCCACCAATGCCAACATTTCCCGGGCATCTGCATGACGCCGGGAGCGCGACAGGCCTCGCATGCGCAGTCCAAAACCCACATTGTCCAGCAATGTCATGTGCGGAAACAACGCATAGTCCTGGAACATCGTGGTCGTTGGTCGTCGTTCCGGCGTCACCCGCGTAACGTCTTCACCGTTCAGCAGGACTTGCCCTTGAGTGGGGGTCAGGAATCCACCCAAAATGGACAGCAGCGTCGTCTTGCCACAACCGGACGGTCCAAGTAGCACGGCGAAGCTGCCCGCCTCGATGGTCAGGTCGATCTGACTCAGTGCAGGAAAGCTGCCGAAGCGGTGGGACAGACTGCGCATCTGAATGGTGGCGGTCATCCCCGTTTGATCCGCCTGAATACCAGCAGTTCCATCAGCACGATGAAGATGACACTGACCAGGAACACCAGAGACCCCGCAGCATTGGTCTTGGGGTTCAGACCGGAGCGCAACAGGCTCCAGATTTCGACCGGTAGTGTGACATCGAAACGCGACAGCAGGAAAGCGATGATGAATTCATCCCAGGAAAAGGTCATGGACAGGAAGAAGCTGGCCATGACAGAGGGCATCATCATGGGCAAGGTGACCAGCCACACGGTAGTGACCAATGAGGCTCCAAGATCCCGGGCAGCCCGTTCGACATTGACCTGATGAGCGCCCATCTGGCTGTAAATGATGGCAAAGCACAGAGGTGCGTTGATGACTACATGACCGACACCGACGGTCCACAGGGATCGGCCGACACCCAGCATATTGAACATGATCAGCAGGCCCAGTCCGATGATGAGGTAACTTACCGTCAGGGGAGCTGTCAGCAGTGCACGCTGCAGAGCACGTGCCGGAAGGCTGAAACGAGCCAGTGCAAATGCGGCCAGAAATCCCAATATCACTGCAAGAAAAGATGAGCACACAGCCACCAGCAGCGAGTTGAACATGGCATCAGTGAGCTTGCTGTCTGCCAGCACCTGCCGGTACCATTTCAGCGATGGTCCGTTGAACGGCAGAATGGGAAAACGGCCGCCCTGAAATGAAAAAAGCACCAGCACTGTGACAGGCAGATAGATAAAGCCATACATCAGCAACAGGTAAAATCCGGACAGCCAACTACCTGCCTGTCGCCTCATCGCGCGCGCTCCAGCCTCAGCCAGCGTGCGCACAGCAGGTAGACCAGCGAGACGACCAGCATCAACACAATGGACAGGGCGGCTGCGCTCGGGAAGTCGGCACGCCGGCTGATCTGCATCATGATGACTTGTGGCAGGACCAGTTCGTTCCCGCCTCCCAGAATCTGTGGGGTGATGTAATCGCCGATACACAGCACGAAAGTCAGGAACGCACCAACCATGATGCCAGGCAATGTCAACGGCAGCGTAATGTGCAAAAAACAGCGCACGGGTCCCGCGCCAAGATCGGCTGCGGCTCGCACATGATTTGGCGACAGTTGTTTCAGATTGGCGTAGATCGTCAATGTCAGCAGCATCACGAAAAAATGCACGAACCCGGTCACCGTTGCATAGCGCGTTGCCGCAATCTCCAGTGGCAGATCAACCAGGCCGGTGGCCAGCAATGCCTTGTTGAGCAGGCCGTTACGCGCAAGAATCAGCAGCCAGGCATAGGAACGCACGACGTAGGATGTCCAGAACGGAATGATTGCCAGTAACAGTGCCAGCCGTTGCCAGCGTTCGGGCACTCGCATGGCGATGATCCAGGCCAGTGGATAGGCCAGCACGAGCGAGACGAGGGTAACCGTCACTGTGAGTTGCAACGAGTTGACCAGCGCCTGCCAGTAGTACGGCTTTAGCAGAAACTCGCGGTACTGGTTCAGGTTCCATGTCCGGACGATGACATTGTCGATCCGGTCCCAGAGGCTCATGACCACCATGAAACCGAACGGCATCACGAAGAAGATGAGCGTCCACAGTAGTGCGGGAAGCACGAAACGCCAGGCCCGGACCTCGTGCTCTCTGGACAGCTTATCCCTCATGACTGCGGGCAAGCTTTTTCAGATCGCCCAACGAGTGATGTCCATCAATTCAGGCTGTGCTCATTGCTGGAGCATCTCGTTCCACAGATCCTGCATGGCTTCGTCCAGTTCGCCGCCGGGTTCAGGATACAGCTGAGCGCGCGACAGGTACTCGACCTGTTCATCCCAGCGTAGCGCACTCTTCTGTTGTGCGGTCAACAGTTCTGCGGTTTGCCTGTTGGCAGGCATGGCCCAGTAGCAGGAGGATGTGGCCAGGGCAGCCTGGCCTGCGGGACTGACGATGTACTGGACGAATTTCAGGGCCATCTCCGGGTTACCCGCATCGGCGAACACGCCGACCGATTGCGACCAGCGCAAACCACCTTGCTCGGGCAAAACCCAGTCCAGATCAGGCATCTCTTCAGAGAGCACGGCGGTGAGCCATTCACCGCCACCGAACAGGATATCCACCTCGCCAGTGGCAAGCACAGTCTGACTGGCCACCACATCGGTGACTTGCGCGGTATTCTCCTTGAGCTTGAACAAGGTGTCACGTATTTCCGGCAGATCATCCACCGACAGGCTGGCGGTCTCCTTGCCAAGCCCCATGGACACCAGACCGATCATTGGCAGGTACCAGTCGTACAATGCGATACGCCCCTTGTATTTGTCGCTCCACAACACCGTCATGTCGGTCATGTCCTGTGGGTCGACACGCGTCCTGTCAAAAGCGATGGTGTTATAACCGAACAGTTCCGTGACGGCATACAGTTTGCCGTCGTGCACATGCTTGTCTTCCATCAACAACTCGGGGAAGAAATCATCCAGTGGTAGAGCCTCTGCCGGCATCTGTCCGAGAATGCCAGCCTTTACCAGGCGTGGAACGTCCACACCATCGACGACCAGTACATCCCAGTCACCCGGCTGAGACTGCTCGATGATGGACAGGGCTGCACCCGTACCTTCAAATTCTTTCAGATTGACCTTGACATTGTTCGCCTTTTCGAAGGGTTCGATAAACTCCGGATCGGTATGATCGCACCAGACCAACGCGTTGATCTCGTCCACTGCGTAGACGGCGCTGCTCAGGCTCAGGCCGGTGACAGTGCAGAGTAACGTGCTGATAAAAGCCGATGTCTTCATCGTCGTATTCCCGGTTTTCCCGATAAGTGTTCGACCGTCACGCTACACCATTGCCCTCCAGGCTTCAACTGCCTCGGTAGGTCGAATAGCCGAACGGATTTACCAGTAGAGGCACATGATAGTGCTGGCCATCGCCCTCGATGACGAATACGACATCCACCTGCGGGTAGAAGCACGGCTGGGAGGAGGCCGCGCAGTAGTCGCTCAGATAGAAGGTGAGCTTGTAGATACCGGCCGGCAACACATCCTCAGTACCGGTGAAATCAGCCACCCGGCCATCTCCATCGGTCGCCACCGAACCAAGCATCAGCCAGTCATCTTCTCGTTGCTGCATCAACGTGATCAATACCCCTTCGGCTGGCTTGCCGAGCGAGGTGTCGAGAACGTGCGAAGTTATCTGAGACATGAGGTTTCCTTTATAGACTGCAGCGCAATGAAAACCAGCGTGACTGGGCTGGACGGTCAATGACACCCTACGCTGACGCAGTTCCAGTGTACGACGAAGCGCTGCCCTGCAGAGCCTGCGTGGTCAATTGTTGTACTATCTCTTCCAGGTCAGATCACCAGCTGCACGGCATCCGGCCCTGCCCACCCCAACTGATTGTCGGAGTCACGCGTGTCCATATTCGAGCAAGATCTAGACAAAAGCGAAGCCAACCATCTGGCCTTATCGCCGGTCAGTTTCCTGCAGCGAGCCGCAGCCGTCCGACCCGACCAGCTGGCTGTGGTACATGGCGAACGGCGATATACCTATGCCAGGTTCTGGCAACGGAGCCGCCAGCTGGCCAGTGCGTTGAACGCGCGCGGCATCGGCCGTGGCGATTGCGTGGCCATCATGGCCACCAATACCCCGGAGATGCTGGAGGCACACAACGCCGTACCCCTGATCGGTGCGGTGCTGAACTCCCTCAATATCCGCCTGGACGCAGCAACGCTTGCATTCATCCTGGAGCACGGAGAGGCGAAAGCCCTGATCACCGACCGTGAATTCTCACCGGTCATCAGTGAAGCACTGGTGAAACTCGCCAAACCCCTGCTCGTCATCGACATCGATGATGTGCTGGCCGAAGGCGGCGAACTGCTCGGTGAGATGGACTACGAGACTTTCCTGAAAACTGCGGCGGACACTGAACCACGCATCGGCATCAGTGACGAATGGCAAGCCATCTCCTTGTTATACACATCCGGAACGACCGGCAATCCAAAGGGTTGTGTGTATCATCATCGTGGTGCCTACCTGAACGCGCTGGGCAACCTGTGTACCATGGGCCTCAGTCATACATCACGCTATCTGTGGACATTGCCGATGTTCCATTGTGATGGCTGGACGTTTACCTGGGCTGTAACGGCGGCCATGGGCACACACCTCTGCCTGCGCAAAGTCGACCCTGCCCTCATTTTCCAGCTTATCGAAGCGCACGACGTGACGCACATGTGCGGTGCTCCGATCGTCCTGAACATGCTGGCCAACTCACCTGCCGAACTACACCGTCGGGCCAGCAAACCGATCGAACTGGCCACCGGTGGTGCCGCCCCTCCGTCGGCGGTTATCGAAGCCATGGAAGCCATCGGCTTCAATGTCACTCATCTGTATGGGCTGACCGAGACCTACGGTCCTGCCACCGTGTGCATCCCGCAGGACGACTGGCCGACGCTGGCTCCGGAACAACGCTCGGCGCGAATGGCCAGGCAGGGAGTCCACTATATAACCCTCGAGGACGCTGCGATCATGCAGGCCGAATCCATGAACGCGGTGCCGCACGACGCATCCAGTATCGGTGAACTGATGATTCGCGGCAATACGGTCATGAAAGGTTATCTGAAGAATCCGGAAGCAACGCGGTCAGCCTTTGCCGGTGGCTGGTTTCATACGGGCGATCTTGGCGTACAGCATGCCGATGGCTATATCGAAATCAAGGACCGTGCAAAGGACATCATCATCACCGGGGGGGAGAACGTCTCCACCCTGGAAATTGAAGAAGTACTGTATCGACACCCCGCCGTACTGGAGGCCGCTGTGGTTGCCCGTCCTGATGAAACCTGGGGAGAGACACCGTGTGCCTTCGTGACACTTCGGCAGCCAGATGGCGCGACCGAACAGGAGATCATCGACTACTGCCGTGCACGAATGGCTCACTTCAAAGCCCCCCGGAGCGTCGTATTCGGATCACTGCCCAAGACCTCCACCGGCAAGATCCAGAAATTCGCATTGCGCGAACGTGCTGCCGGGCTTGCCTGACGCCGTCGGTGAGATCGGCCGTCCATGCCGATTGAAGCCGTTACACCGGTCTGTAGCGGATGGTAGAGCGCAGCTCTCGCACGCACTATCGGCACAACCGGGTGCTCACGCCACAAACTGGTGTTCAGGCTGAGTGTCAGACGAACAGGGAGGTCGGTGAGAACGCTGTAACGTCGATCAGACCGACGTCCGATATTCGTAGCTCCGGTATCACCACCAGTGCCAGCAGGGAATGCTGCATGAAGGCATTGTTGACCTGGCAGCCACATTCCCGCATGGCATTGACCAGTAGTTGCGCCTTTTCGGCCACAAGCTCCGCCCGTTCCTCCGACATGAGTCCGGCTATGCTCAGTTCGATCAAGGCTTTCTGTGCACCACCTGCAAACAGGGTGACACCGCCACCGACCTCCCCCAGGCGGTTGGCTGCCAGTGCCATGTCCTCATGGCTCGTGCCGACCACGATCATGTGGTGGGCATCGTGCGCTACAGTGGAGGCAACCGCGCACGGTGTGCGGTAGCCGAACCCGGACACAAAACCGTTGATCACAGCCCCCGTGCCACGGTGTCGTTCAACCAGGGCAACCTGGCACACATCGGCGGCCTCATCCATCTGTACCAGTCCCTGAGAGACCTTGAGCGTTTGCTGCAGTGCCCGTGTCGGCGCCTGATTCTCGATCACTCCGATGACTCGAGCAACCACCGTTTCCCCGGCGTCCGCAGGGGCCGCAATCTTGAAATCCTCTGCGCTCAGCAACTTGCCAAGTTTTACCGTGTTCTTGGCAGTGGCAGGATAACTGGCGGCGGGGATCTCATGCGTCAGCCGGCCGGCTTCGGCGAGCAGACTGCCTCGGGCATAGACCTGCTCAACCGGTAAGTGCACGAGATCGGAGGTGATGATCAGATCTGCCCTGCGCCCAGGGGTAATGGAGCCGAGTTCGCGCTCCAGGCCGAAATGCTCCGCAGTATTCAGCGTTGCCATCTGGATGGCGGTGATGGGCGTGAGTCCCTGGGAAATGGCATGGCGCACCACACGGTTCATATGACCATCATTAACCAGTGTGCCCGAGTGGGAATCATCGGTGCACAGAACGAAATAGCGTGGGTCAAGACCGTGTTCGGTGATCGCCTTGATTTGCGGCGCAACGTCATACCAGGCAGAACCGAGGCGCAACATGGAACGCATTCCCTGACGCACCCGGGCCATGGCATCCTCCAGTCTAGTACCTTCATGATCATCGGCCGGGCCACCGGCGACATAGCCATGGAACGGCAGTCCAAGATCCGGTGAGGCATAGTGTCCGCCCACTGTCTTGCCCGCCTTGAGCGTAGCTGCTATCTCCCCGCGCATGGTCGCATGGTTGTTGACCACGCCCGGAAAATTCATCACTTCACCCAGACCGATGATATTGGGCCATTGCATGGCCTCCTCGACTTCCCTGATACCCAGTTCCGCACCGGCATGCTCCAGGCCAGGCGCGGACGGGACACAGCTTGGCATTTGCACGAACACATTCACCGGCAGGGACATCGCCTCGTCATGCATCAGCCGAACGCCGTCAAGTCCAAGCACGTTGCCGATCTCGTGAGGATCGATGAACATGGAGGTGGTGCCGTGTGGAATCACGGCGCGAGCAAACTCGGTTACGGTGACCATGCCACTTTCCACGTGCATATGGGCATCGCACAGGCCTGGAACCAGGTATCGACCAGCGGCGTCAACGACCCTTGTTTTTGCACCGATGGCATGACCGGCGTCGGGACCGACGTAGGCAAAACGCCCGCAACTGATGGCGATGTCCGTGCCAGCGATTATTTCGCCCGAATGCACATTGACCCAGCGACCATTGCGAATAACGGTATCGGCAGGCTGGCGACCCATCGCCACATCAACCAGCGTCGCCGCACAGTCTGACCACTCGACAAGTTTGTTCACGTTTTGTCCATCCTCCATGCCCCGGGGTGCATTACCGCATCAATGTGGCCAATTTCGTGCTCCTGAATCATGGCGCAGGAGCACCGCAGTGGTGATCTGCCGGCAACCGAAAAGCGTCTATGTCCGCTATACTGGCGCGTTGACCCTGCCATGCGCACAATATTTGCTCGATGCGCGCTAA
>JABDKN010000174.1 GCA_013002205.1 Granulosicoccus sp. | reverse complement strand
AGTCCTGAAACCCCCGAAAACCCCCCGACAGACGCCCGACAGACCCTGGGCAGACACTGTCGTGAGCAGACGCCTGCCCGAGCTGACCTTCCAGCAGATCGACCAGTCTCGGACGCTGCCTGAATACCGATGACGATGATTGATTAGCTGGATATCAGATCCGGGCAGATAAGGCGCGCACTCGATCCGACAGATCCCGGATGTGTTCGTCGGCTATCTGCAGGGTGTCCAGTGCCGCCTCCAGATGAAACAGGTAATCACGGTTGCTGCCACTGGGCCCGTGTCTTTCGGCGATGAGTCGTGCAACCTCATCGATGGACTCGCCGGCGCGCCAGGAGGGATTGCCGGCAGCAGCGACCCAGGTCAGACCCGGCACCCGTCGCCCGTCCGCCAGACTGATTTGCGCCTGAAGCCGCTCATACCCATCTTGCTCCCTGGTATCCAGCAGGCGCAGGATCTCCTGACAATTCCCGACAGGCAGCCGGTAGGCCACACCCGAACAGTCACCGTGAGCAACCGGCACCAGAGTGACCACCCGACCGGGCCGCTCCGGTGTGCCGCGGTGATCATGCGAGGCCTGGCAGAATCGACGCTCGAAGCCTTCGAGCTGCGCTCGCTGACTGTCGACATGGTCGAAGTCGGGCCGCCAGATCAGGGAGCCGTATGCAAATATCCAGAGCATCGAGGAAACCGGTCAATCACCTTAAAAAATTTGACAAAGAGGATACTTCAGCAGCGCAACCGGTGCCGAATAAACAACCTTTGTCACGGTAAAAGACACCTCACAGCACACAGCACCGGATGAACCGGACGCCTGACGGGCGACCGTCCTTGAACAGGTAGCAACTCGAGTGTGTCCGTGCAGATCCGCCCGACAGAAGCAACAAGACAGTTGACCGGATGCGCCTGCACTCGTACGCTGCAAAAATTGATCGCCGAAGCTACGGCCACCACCGCCGTGCAGGGGCGATGATTGACCATAAATTTGCGACAGAATTTTTCGCTCATCACAGGAGTCAACTGCATGACTAAAAAGAACAAACTGATCGCCTGGCTGGCCACTGCATTATTCGCGGGTACTGCGGCTATGGTCGCGGCCCCGCTGCAGGCTGAAACGATCAGGGTGGCAGGCGTCTACACGCAGCCGATCCAGCAGAAATGGGACGCCCGCCTGCACATGGCCCTGCAGGCGCTCGAGGATGCCGGCGACATCGAGTACGAATACTCTGAAAAAGTCGCCAATACTGATTATGTGCGGGTGCTGCGTGAGTATGCGGAAGGCGGCGTCGACCTGATCGTGGGCGAAGCGTTCGGCATCAGCCGTGAAGCGCGCAAGGTAGCGGATGACTATCCTGGCACCGCCTTTCTGATGGGTGACCCCTTCGAACCGCACGGCAATAATTTCTCCGTGTTCGACAATTACATTCACGAGCCGTGCTACCTGATGGGCATTATCGCCGGCAGTATGACGACCAGCAATCGCATCGGCATGGTGGGCGGCTACCCCATCGGCGAGGTGAACCGGCTATTCCACGCCTTCATGGCAGGTGCCAGATCGGTCAATCCCGACGTTGAATTCAAGGTGACTTTCATCGGCAGCTGGTATGACCCGCCAAAGGCCAAGGAGGCCGCCTTTGCACAGATCGAAGCAGGGGCCGACATCATGTACGCCGAACGAGCCGGTGTCGTGGATGCAGCCCGGGAAAAAGGCATTCTGGCCTTCGGCAACGTCAATGACATGAACAAGGAAGAAAACGGTAAAGATGTCGTGGTGACGTCTGCACTGTGGCACATGGAAGATGCCATCGGACATGCTGTGGAGCGCGTCAAGGCCGGTACCTTCGCTGCCGAGAACTACAAGGAATGGACCATGATGGCCCGCGGCGGCGCTTCACTGGCACCGTACTACGAATTCGAAGACCGGATTGATGCGGATATCAAGGCCCTGGTAGAGAAAACCTCGGCAGACATCCTGGCCGGAAACCTCACCGTCGAGATCAAGGACGAGGAGCCCATGTCCACCTATTGAAGTAAAGGCGTCGACCAGCACAGCGTGGAGGTGGATCCTTCAGCGACGGCCCGTCCGGTCACGGCCTCATCCACGACACCGATTCTGTCCCTCACGGGGATTACCAAGCAGTTCGGCTCCGTGGTGGCCAACCGGGATATCAGCCTGAGCGTGCACCGCGGCGAAATTGTCGCACTGCTGGGTGAAAACGGTGCGGGCAAGACAACGCTGATGAACATTCTGTTCGGCCACTACCGTGCCGACAGCGGTGAGATCGATGTGTTCGGGACGCGCCTGGAACAGCACACACCGCAGGATGCCCTGGCCCAGGGTATCGGTATGGTGCACCAGCACTTCACGCTCGCCGACAACCTGACGGTGCTGGACAATGTACTGCTGGGAACGGAGTCGCTGTGGCAACCGTTCAGTCGTCGCGCTGCCGCCCGACATCGATTGCGCCAGATCATGATCGACGCAGGTCTTGACGTCGATATCGACAGCCCGGTCAGGGAACTTGCCGTGGGCGAACGCCAGCGAGTGGAGATTCTCAAAGCCCTCTATCGCAATGTCCGTATTTTGATTCTTGACGAACCCACAGCCGTGCTGACGCCCCAGGAAGTGGATGACCTGTTCATTCTGCTTCGCAAGATGGCTTCCAACGGGCTGGCCATCATCATCATCTCGCACAAGTTGCAGGAGGTGAAGGCTATCAGCGACAGGGTTGTCGTCCTGCGTGGCGGACAGGTGGCAGGGACCGCCGAGACGGCATCGGCCAGTCGCGAGCAGCTGGCAGAGATGATTGTCGGCAGACAGGTGGACAGGCCGCACAGAGAAGTGCGAGAACCAGGCCAGCCGCTACTGTCGCTGTCTGGCGTCAGTGTTGGCGACCCGGGCGGTAAACGGCTGCTGCTGGATACCATCGACCTGCAGGTATGCGCCAACGAGATCGTCGGTATGGCAGGTGTGTCCGGTAACGGGCAGGCAGTGCTGGCCGAGGTACTGTCCGGTCTTCGTCCCGTCGATTCCGGCGAATTCCTGTTGCACGGTGTCTCCCAGCGGCATTGTTCACCGCGTTCACTGACCCGCCAGGGCCTGGCGCGCATTCCCGAGGATCGGCATACCCGTGGCATCATCAGT
>JABDKN010000167.1 GCA_013002205.1 Granulosicoccus sp. | reverse complement strand
GTCTTCCAGCGTTCTTCCTGAAAGTTTGACCAGGAGACGCCGATGGTCTTTCCTTCAGCCAGAACGGGGCCTGCCAGAAAGGCAGAGACCGACGCAGCCACGATGAGGGCTCCAATTTTTTTCATGTTTGCTCCAAGAGTATTTGATGGCCGTATTTACTTCACGGCTGGAAAAAATGATGACATCCAGCTGAAAATGTGTCAACTTGTTTTTCCATTCAAACACAACGACCGCGACAGTCAATCACGAATGCGTCCGTCTTCCATCATTCGCAGCGACGATCTGCGTAACGAGAACCGGCATCGTTTGCTCAGTACATTACGACGCACCGGGCCCTGTTCTCCCGCTCGCCTGAAAGGCATCACAGGGCTTAGCGCGGCGTCCATCTCGACCCTGTCCTCGCAGATGATTGACCAGGGCATTCTTGTGAGCAGCCGATCTCCGGCCAGTCGTGACCGGACATTGCGAGGCCGACCCCGATCCCAACTGTCGCTGAACCAGTCTGCGGGACACGTCGTGACATTGACATTGACCATCGACCGGGTACGCGTGCAACTCGTGAATTACGCTGGCAGCGTTTGCCAGATGCAACAGCGCAGCCTGGACACCCGGGCCCTGAGCACGCAGCAGTTGATCAGGGAAATCTGCCAGTGTGTGGACACGATCTGCCAGCTGCAGCCCGATCTCAAACTGCATCACATCGGTGTGGCCTTCCAGGGAGCAACCGAACATGCAAGCGGGTGTTTGCTGTGGTCACCCATCATCCGTGTTCAAAATGTGCCATTGGGTAAACACCTGCATGCCCGATACGGCGTCACCGTCAGTGTGAACAGCGACAGCCGACTGATATCAGAAGCACTGAGCCGCAGCCATTCGCAGCGGCTGGGCAATACTTTTGCAACCGTACTGTATTCCCATGGTGTGGGGCTTGGACTGATCCTGAACGGTCAGCCGTTTGTCGGAACGCGCTCATCGGCACTGGAGCTGGGTCACCTTCGCTTCGAACCAGACGGCGCGTTGTGTCGCTGCGGGAAACGCGGATGCATCGAAGCGTATGCAGCCGGCTACGGCATAGCGCGCAATGCATCAGGGCAAAACCTGCAGGCAAACCCCGCCGGACGAGTCTCGGCCAGTGAAATGGATGCGTTGGTTGCCGATGCACAGGCAGGACTGCCATCCGCGTTACAGGCTTTCAGGATTGCAGGCACTGCTGTCGGTGAAGGATTAGTCACTCTGTTCACTCTGCTGGACCCTATGCCTGTCGCCCTGGTGGGTCTCAATGACGCAGCGTTCGATCTGATGCGTCATGGCATGGAGAGTGTTCTGGATGCGCATCTGCGCAACGGACCTGCCGCTGCAGAATTGCTGCATTATTTCAATCACGAGGATCCCTTCCTCGAACAGGGGCTGATCGACAATTGCCTGAGCTGTGTCGATCAATTGTTGGCCAACCATAATACTGACATCAGCATAACCGGATGAAATCGACTGCCGCCTGCCTGATCACCCTCACCGGCCTGATCGCCCCGACCTGCATCGTACCCGGTTGGCAGGTGCTTGCCGCAGAATTAGAGACCAATTCACAGACCAATTCACAGACCGCCACCACGGCCGATCCGGAGACCGATACCGCAGCCGCCCATCCATCCACCGGTACCGCAGCGCCGTGGATAGAAAAAGCGGTGTTGCATCATGTAGAGGCCAATGACTTTAGAGGTCAACTGGACAAGCAGGCGCTTCTGCAGCTCATTGACTCTGGCAAGCAACTGTTCAATGCACGCTTTACCAGGCTGGACGGTGCTGGTCGTCCCATGGCAACCCAGGCGATCATACCGACCAAACGCAAACGTGCATCTCGCTCGGTATTTTCTCGTACGGCCGGGCTCGATGCCAATGCCTGCGCCAGTTGTCACAATGTCCCAGTGGTCGGCGGTGCAGGTGATTTTGCCGTAAACGTGTTCGTTTCCGAGGGATTCGAACACACTGATTTTGATTCCACCGATCCACAATTCTCCAACGAGCGCAACACCAATCACCTGTTCGGTGCCGGGCTGGTGGAGCTGCTGGCCCGCGAGATGACCCGGGAGTTGCGGGCTGAGCGTACGCGGGCTCTGGCTGAGGCCAGAATCACGGGGGAAAGGGTCAGGATTGCACTATCAGCCAAGGGTGTGGACTATGGCACACTGCTGGCCTACCCCGATGGTCGCGTCGACCCGACTGGTATCGAGGGTGTCGATCATGACCTGGTCTTACGCCCGTTCACGCACAAGGGCGTGATGACTTCGTTGCGACAATTCACCATCAATGCCCTGAACCATCATCACGGCATGCAGGCAGAAGAGCGCTTCGGCGCTCGCTGGACGGGACAGGCCGACCATGATGAAGACGGCCTGCCCAACGAAATCAGCGCCGGTGACGTATCTGCCTTGGTAGCCTGGCAGGCCAGTCTTGCACCGCCATCTGAAAAACACCCGGTGGACACACGCTGGCAGGACGCCGCCATCGCGGGACGCCGACATTTCGACGACGCCGGCTGCAACGCATGCCACCTGCCCTACCTGCCCCTGACATCACTGGAATTTGCCGACCCGGGCCCACTGGATGCGGCAGGCACACTGCGCAGAGGCGAAGCCAGTGACGCGGTCTACTCACTGGAGCTTCTGGACTGGGCAGCTCGACTTAAACGCGACGAAAATGGCCATTACAAGATTCCCTTGTTCGGCGATCTCAAACGTCATGTCATCGCTGATCGCCAGATTGCCAGCCTGGGCAATGAACTGCTGTCACAGCGCTTCGTCCAGCGCAACGTGTTCATGACGACTGAACTATGGGGTGTAGCCTCTACTGCCCCTTACGGGCACCGTGGCGATCTGACGACACTGACTGACATCATCGATGCGCACGGCGGCGAGGCCCGGGCATCGCGCGATGCCTGGAAGGCCATGACTGCACTGCAGCAGAATCAGTTGATTGCATGGCTGAAAACCCTGGTCATCGAACCATGAACGCACTGGCATACGCAGCCTGTGTAACATTGCTGTGCCTGTTGACGTCCACTGCAGCTGCCCAGGACACTGCCCAGGACACTGCACACGACACTTCTCTGGACACTGCCCAGAATATTGCACACGACACTTCTCCGGTTACCAGCCAGGACACTGCCCGGAAAGCCGCCTACACAGGTGACATACCGGTACTGATCGAAGAGGCGCAGGCTGCCGGCATCCAGCATCGTTATGCAGGCCCCTGGGAGTACTTCGTGGGTGGTGGAGTCAGCACCTTTGACTGCAACCAGGACAGGCTACCGGATATCTACCTTGCTGGCGGCCAGGCGGAGGCGGGCCTGTTCATCAATCGAAGCCGGACGGCTGGTCCTCTGCAGTTTGAACGATCAGCAGATACAACTCTGTCCCTTGAGCGTGTCACCGGCAGCTATCCGCTTGATATCGACAACGATGGATTCCAGGACCTTGTCATCCTGCGAGTGGGTGAAAACCTGTTGTTCAGGGGAGGACCGGACTGTCGCTTCAGCCCGGCCAATCTGAGTTGGAATTTCGATGGCGGCAACGCCTGGAGTACGGCATTCAGCGCAAGCTTCGAGGCGGACAGGCACTTTCCCACGTTGGCCATTGGCAACTACGTCGATCGCTCCGCGCCCGGCTCGCCATGGGGCACCTGCCGTGCCAATGAACTGCATAGACCGGCGGATACGACCGAGCGATCGACAGTGCCTCCGGATTACTCGGATCCACTGCCTCTTTCACCCGGCTACTGCGCGTTGTCCATGCTGTTTACCGACTGGAACAAGTCCGGGGTCGACGCACTGCGTATCACCAATGACCGGCAGTATTACCGCGGTGGTCAGGAGCAGCTATGGCAGTTGGATGGTGGCCGCTACCCACGCCTCTTCGGCAGCGCCGAAGGCTGGCAACCACTGGTCATCTGGGGCATGGGTATCGCTGAGGCGGATCTGGATGCAGACGGCTACCCGGAATACGCCCTGACATCGATGGGGGATACGAAACTGCAGGTACTGGACGTGCGACAGGCTATCGAAGAGAATCGACCCAGCTACGAGGACATGGCCTGGAATCGGGGTGCTACCGCGCATCGCCCGTACACCGGAGATGATCTCAAACCCAGTACCGGATGGCACGCCCAGTTCGAGGACATGAACAACGATGCGCTGCTGGATCTATTCATCACCAAGGGCAATGTGGAAAGCATGAATGACTTTGCCCGCTTTGACCCGGACAACCTGTTGCTCGGTACATTCGACGGCAGCTTCAGTGAACAGGGGCTGCAGTCAGGTGTCGCCCTGAACCGCCGTGGCCGCGGCGCCAGTATTACCGATTTCAATGCCGATGGCCTTCTGGACATCGTGGTCGTGAATCGGGGCGACAATGTCAGCCTGTTTCGCAACGCAGGCATGGCAGGACCGGAGGGTCCTCGACCAGGGGGCAACTGGTTGAAGATTGCGCTGGTGCAAAACGGTGCCAACCGCAATGCCATCGGCGCCCGGCTGTCCGTGAAGACCGGCAATCATGTACAGACACGTCGCCTGCAGGTTGGCGGTGGTCATGCGTCAGGCTCGGCAGGTTTCGTTCACATTGGTCTGGGCGTCGGTGAACGAGCCACTGTGCGGGTGCAATGGCCGGATGGTCAGTGGAGTGCACCTTTCAAGCTCTTTGCCAATCACCACATTATCATCGAGCGCGACCGGGACACACTCATACAATGGTTCCCCAATGCCACTACTCAAGAGACAGTGCCCGCAGCAAACCCTGTCTCTTCACCCCACACACACGGAGTCGCCAAACATGTTTCTGGGAATTGATCTGGGCACATCCAGCGTCAAAAGCGTTTTGATGGACACCGACCAGTGCATCATTGGCAGTCACAGTGCTTCCTTGAGCGTCAGTCGACCACATGACGGCTGGTCGGAACAGAACCCGGCCGACTGGGTCCGGGCCATGGAAGATACACTGGATGCATTGAAGGACAGTCATGCAGAGGAACTGGCCGCAGTGCGAGGTATTGGCTTGTCCGGACACATGCACGGAGCCACCCTGATCGATGACAAGGACCAGGTGATCAGGCCCTGCATGCTATGGAACGACGTGCGCAGCCACGAACAGGCACGACGCCTGGACACACCTCAGTTTCGCGACATTGGCGGCAACATACTGTTTCCCGGCTTTACCGCGCCCAAGGTTGCCTGGGTTGCCGAGAATGAACCTGCCAACTTTGCCCGCATAGCAAAGGTGCTGCTGCCAAAGGACTACGCACGACTGTGGCTCACAGGCGAGCACGTCGCCGAGATGTCCGATGCCGCCGGAACCGGCTGGCTGAATGTCGGCGCACGATGCTGGTCCGACCCGCTGCTGCAGGCAACCGGCCTGTCACAGGCGCAGATGCCCCGCCTGGTGGAAGGATGCGACGTGTCGGGGCATCTGCGCCAGGCACTGGCGAATCGATTCGGCATGCGGGGAAAAGTGGTGGTGGCCGGTGGCGCCGGAGACAATGCAGCCAGTGCCTGCGGCATGGGCACGGTTGCGGCCGGTGACGCGTTTCTCTCCCTCGGCACCTCCGGGGTACTCTTCGCCGCCAACGATGCGTACCAGCCCAATGCGGAAAGTGCCGTACACGCCTTCTGTCATGCACTGCCTGATACCTGGCACCAGATGGGTGTCATTCTCGCGGCTACCGATGCGCTGAACTGGCTGGCCCAGGCCACTCAATCTACTCCGCAGGCACTCAGCGAACCGCTGGATGCACACGGGGCCGAACCGACAGATGTCATCTTCCTGCCGTATCTCGGCGGTGAACGCACGCCCATCAATGATGCCGACGCGCGCGGCGTGTTGATGGGCTTGAAGCATTCCACCGATGCCCGGGAAATGACCCGTGCGGTAATGCAGGGTGTGGCGTTTGCGTTCAAGGACTGTCAGCTGGCACTGCAGTCAGCCGGTACTTCGCTCAGCCGCGCTGCGGCCATCGGCGGCGGGGCCAGGTCTGATTACTGGTTACGCATCATTGCCAACACACTGGACATCGCGCTGGATGTACCGGCCGACGGCGACTTCGGTGCCAGCCTGGGTGCCGCCAGACTCGGCATGATTGCCGCCGAGAATGCCGACCCGCTCAGCATCTGTACACCGCCGGCGATCGACCACACCATCGAGCCGGATGGCTCCAGTGCCAGCTTTCTCGCGGAGTATGAACGCTACAAGGCTACCTATGCGGCTCTGGCTCCGCTCATGCACCAACCGGCCCGCCAATGACCATCTCGGGTATCAGCCTCCGGCTATGACCGATTCGATGAGCGCACGGTCGATGGGTCCGGCGCGCGCACCTGCCAGAGTGCCGGACGGTTCGAATAACAGGTAGGTGGGTGTTGCGCGGAAATCCTTGCCGGTCAGTTCCCGGAACTGTCGTTGGAAGACATCCGTGAACACCACCAGGTTCGGGTAACTGGGATCATGCCGCTCGATCAGTTGCTGAATAGCCTCCCTGGCCTCCAGTCCGTCCAGCGCGACACCCACGACATGCGCATCGCTGGCCTGATGTTCGCGGTGGAAGGCCTCGAGCATCGGTTTCTGCTGTTCGCAGGGGATGCAGTCGGTCGACCAGAACATGACCAGAGTCCAGCGACCATCTCCCACGTAGTCCGTCAGGTCTACCCGGTCAGCGTTCATGTCCTGTAGCTGGAATGCCTGCGCCAGCCCGGATGCAAGCACGCACAGCACGATGCTGGCCATGCCTGTCAGGCGGCGAATTCTTGCGGCGGATGGCAACTCGACGATCATGTACGGGCACTCTCTCAACTACTGGACCAACACTACCGGACCAACGTTCCGCATCGTCAGCTCTGTCGATTCAGTGTCAGCACGACTCCGCGACGCGGCAGTGAATTATCGGGACTATCCCCTGCCCAGCAGCCTTCGTCAAGTATCCTCTCCTGGGGTATTCCGGCGAACAACAGCGCCTCTCGTACCCGGCCTGCCCTGCCCAGCGCCAGGGCCGCGTTGCCGCTTTTCAGTTGGGTCGGACCCAGCGAACAACCGATCACCGAGAACATGTCGGTGTGTGGCCGGAACTCACTGACCATCTGCTCGATGAGTTGCTTGTTCAGCTCACCCAGACGCAGGGAATCGTTGGGGAACGTCAGTACCTGCTCCTGAATCGGAACGTGACTGGCCAGCAAGTCCTGGTAATTGGACTTGCCGAGGTTGAAAACATTCTCGACGCGCGGCAGCGCAATCAATGGCAGGGTCGCTGTTTCGGTGCGCGCCGCATCCGGTATCAGTTGACGCAGCGGATTGGCCTCATCGGGTACCGCCAATGTGGAACGCGGCACGAACGGCTTCGGGGCAACCGCTGCCACAGCGTTGCCAGGTCTCTGTTGCGCATTCGCTCGTAAGCTGTCTATGGCCAGCAGCCTGCCGTCCAGAAACGGTGCATCTCTGGGTACGATATGACTGGCATCGGTGCCGCGCACATACAACGGCGTCACAGGACTCACCCTGCCAGATTCATCAATCCGGTAGATGCGCCTGAGCTCGATGCCGCCTACCGCAAGCTCGTACAGATCGCGCTGCAAACCCGACCTTTCGGCCATGTGCTCAACGCGGTACTGGAACAGGTTTCCAGCCACCTCATCCTCCGCCCAGCGTATTGCGTAGCCGGCCTGTTGTAGAGCATCCTGCATACTGCGTGTAAATGGGTCCGACCGTGAGGTGCGTAGCAATTGAACCGTGGTGAATTCCGCCGGCAATTCGCGAATCTGCAACAATGCCTGGACGAAATCCACGGCTATCAGCGGCAATGGTCCGATCGTTCCCGCCATCGTATTCTTGTCTGGCCTGCCGGGCTCATGGTCGGCACCTGGCCAGGTACTGCAGCCCGCTACCAGCGAGATGCAGAGAAAGGCAGGTATCGAAGATAGAATGCGCATGTGCTGTGAAATGCCTGACTGCCGTCCGGGCAGTTGTCGAAGGGGTGGAGAAGCAAGTCGCTGCTACTATACGGTGGCCGCGAATACCCGGGGGCGCTCTGAGTCAAGTTTGCATCGGTGCGAGTGGACAAACCGTGACGCGGTCCGGATTCGACACAAGCAGACTCGCCCCATCGCCTGCTTATTGGTATCGTATCGGCCAGGACGGGCTCGACCATTGCGGTCGCAGGTCCACATAACATGGAGCATGCAGAACGTGATTCGACATCCAGGCGACCAAGACAGGCCACCTATTGGTAACCGTATTCTGTGCGCCACCCTGCTGGGCAGCCTTGTCTTGCTGGGCGCCTGTGCCTTACCGGCCACGACTCCCGATCAACCGGACATACCTGTCGCCATTGCGCGTAGCAGTACGGTGCAAGACACTGCGACCAACACGGCCAGACCCGTGTCCGCAACCGACAGAACCATGCTCAACAACCTTGCCGTGGTCATTGCGCAGATCTTCAATCCCGTGGAGACCACGGTGCAGATCAACAAGAGCAACACCGATCCCACCACGCAGTACATCATCGCCACACTCGGCGAGATGGGTTTCGGCATTCAGCGCGTCAGTGCGGATCAGGGTGCCAACTACCTGTCTTATACACGACGCGAAAACGACCAGAATCTGGTAGCCGTGTCGATCGCCGTGGGCGGGGTGGTCGTCAGTCGCGCTTACCAGTTGATCGGCAGAAATGTGGTCGCGCCGGCAAGCGTCATGAGAGTGTCCGGTACGCGCGCTCCGATCACGGTCCAGGACGTAGCCTCCAGTCGCTTCGAAGTGCGTGATCCGTCGCTGTCGCAGGTGCAGTACGTGGCCTCGCTGGGTCTGGATGAACAGGCACCGGTCATCTCGTTGATCACGCCAATGCTGGTCGACTCCGTCGCCAGTCAGTCCACCAGCGGTCCCAGCCTGCAGGCCTTGAATTCGAACAAGATCGAAGTCAACAACCTTTTCTACGGCAACACCTCCACCTTTAGCTCCATACTGGAGGGCTATGAACGCATCGATCGCCAGATCATCGTATTCGGCAATGACTCCCTGGTATTGGGCGATGTCAACAAGCAACTGATCGACCAGTTCGTCGACACCCAATTGCGACACAGGGACATCATCAACCTGGTCGGCTGCAGCAACGGTCCCACGGCACTGGATATCGGTAACGAGGGTCTGGCACTGGGTCGTGCCAGGCGCGTGACCGAGGCTCTGCTCGCTCGCGGTGTCCTGCGAGACCAGATTCTGGATGAGGGATGCTGGGCACCCACAAGCGCGGGCGATCGTTTTCCCGGAAGAGGTGTCGTGCTCGAACTGTGGCGGAGAAATGCATGAGCCTGGCACGCAGACGCTCCTTCTTCACTGGTGCAATACTCCTGAACATCCTGCTGGCCTCCTGCGTCGCCAACGAAAGCCCCCAGGGCATTGACAGTGACGCCCTGACGCCGCGACTGGCAGGAAACACTGCTGCCCTGGATGAATTAAGCGCACTGGAACGTGCGCAGTTACAGCTCATTGCGACCAATCTGGTGGCGACCCTGGTGCAGATTCCGGAACTGCGTCCCGCCACCGCGACGCTGCAGATAAACAGGCCGCAGACGGCCTTTGGCAACGCTATCATCAGGGCGCTGGAAGACGCCGGTTTCGGCATGCAGATAGTCAGCGCCGATCAGGGGAAGAATTTCGTCTCCTATAGCAAACGCCTGGCTGAGACCGAATCGGGCCTGGTCACGGACTACGCGCTGGCGGTTGGCAGTATCCGACTCTCTCGCGAGTATGTCGTACAGGACGATGCGGTGTACCCCTCCTCGCTGATGAGAGTGACAGGTACCGATTACATTGCCGATATCGATCTGGCTGACAACATCTTTGCCGAACAGGGTGGCAGCGACACTGCCTTCATCAGTGGGGCACAACGCACCGGCATGCCCAATCCGGACCTGCAGGTCAGCACTGTTGATGTCTATGAGTTCGATGAACTTCCACAGGACAAACGCACACGCCAGGATGCGGTATTTGCCGAAGCCCGGGCCCGGTATTTCGAGCGTGATGCCGAACGCCAGGCACCGGACCTCAATCGCTATGTCAAGCATCGCAGGACCGTACTCATTTTTGATGACAACACCACGCAGATGCTGGGCAGGGGCAACAAGAGTGCCGTTCGTCGACTGGTTCGCGAATTCAAGGACGGTGACTTGATCGTCATCAAGGCCTGTCTGGACGCCGATGGCAGTGACCAGGCTTCTATGAATCGCGCCATCCGTGTCGAGGAGGAACTGGCCGCGTTTGGCGTGCCGCCGGAGTCAGCCTTCATCGCCCCCTGTGCAAGAGCCAGCTATCGCCACTCGTCCGACAATTCCCCAACACCGGTCGAGCTCATTCATTACCGCCCCGGAAGAACATGATCACATCCACTCGAAGACTGATGCTTGCCAGCGTATTGACTACAGTTGCGGTTGCAGGCGTAAATGCGGGGACGCTGGACGATGTCAATGCACGTGGTGCCCTGCGCTGCGGTGTCAATGCGGATCTGACTGGTTTCGCCAAGGCCAATAGCCTCGGTGAATACAGCGGCTTCGATGTCGATATCTGTCGCGCCGTTGCCAGTGCCGTTTTCAACGACAGTGAAGCGGTGGAGATGATCCCGGTGTCTGCCGGAGACCGCTTCAATGCCCTGCAATCCGGCGCTCTTGACATCCTGTCCAGGAACACCACCTGGACGCTCGAGCGCAACGCACAGTATGGTGAATTCGCCGGTATCAATTTCTTTGACGGCCAGGGTTTCATGGTGAACAAGACCACCGGCATCCGCAGCGCACTGGAACTGGACAACCAGCCCATCTGCGTGAGCAGTAATACCACCTCAGAGCTCAACGCTGCCGACTTCTTTACCGTCAGTGATATGCGTTATCGTCCGGTGTTTTTCGACGACCAGATAGAAGCGGTGAAAGGTTATATTGCGGGTCGCTGCAAGGCATTGACCACCGACCGCTCGGCGCTGGCCGCCCAGCGCGCTGCCTTCGAACAACCCAATGCACACGTGGTCTTACCCGAGGTCATCTCCAAGGAGCCGCTCGGACCGATGGTGGCCCAGAACGACAGTGACTGGGAGAACGTGGTCCGCTGGACCCTCAACTGCATGATCAATGCCGAGGAATTGGGTGTTAGCAGCACGAATGTGAACAACCCGGCTACCGGCTCAACCCCTGCCATCCGGCGCCTGATAGGGACAGAAGGCAACTCCGGACGCCAGCTTGGTCTCAACCCGCAATGGTGCAGCCGGGTCATTTTGCAGGTCGGCAACTACGGGGAGGTCTACGATCGACATATTGGCCCGGATACACCGATTGGCCTGGAACGTGGGATCAACCAGCTGTGGACCGATGGCGGTCTGATCTACGCACCGCCAGTGAGGTAGATCGCGTCATCGTGGGGGTGATGGCCTCCTGTATGCATTGCGAAATACGGTCGGCGACCTGGATGTCATAGACCCGTCCACTCTCGAGCTTATGCGCTCTATCGACCTGGGCCATCTGTCCGGATCACGCGCTGTCGCTGTGAATGAAAACGGCGAGATCTACATGGCGAGCTGGAATGGATATGTCGCTCACCATGACGCTCAGGGTGTCGTGCTCAATACCGTGAGCCTGTCCGGCAACCTGACGGATATCGATATGAATGCAGCCGGTCAGATAGTGGTAGGTAATCGATTCGGAGACGTGTATCAAACCGACGCCGAGCTGTTGTTATTTTCAGTCTTCTCTGCCGGATCAGAATCCGTGTTTGTCGCGTATGTGCCGGTGTCGGCAACCAATCCCCCCAGTCTTTCAGGCAGTCATTCAAGGAAAGGTCGTTATATAACTACAACACTGAGCTGGACATCAGACGCACCGTCAGTTGATGTTTACTACAATGGGGTATTGATCGACACATATGCTGGCGTTTCGACTGCCGTGTATCGCTACAGCAAGAAAAAGTCGCAGGTCTTTTATATCTGTAACGCTGGTACGGATGTGTGTTCAGAGGAATACATAGCCAACTAACCGGTCAATTCCGGCTTCCCCAAAATGCCAGCTCGTTCGCGGGGGCACTTAGTTGTCCCTCTAGTCGATGCGAATCAGCGTGTCGAACTCCTGCTGGCCATCAATGATGATCCAGCCCATGGCCTTGTCATCACTGGCAGACACTGAAAATTCACCTCGTCCAATGCCAACCATCTCGACTTCGAACTTTCTTGGCATATCGGCGAAAAACCGCCCTTGCCCGGTGCCATAACCCGGGCTATCTACGACAAACGTACCGTCATCGAACTGCTGCACGACATAGACAGTGCCGTCCTGCCCACGCCAGGTACCGCTGATATCCGGTAACGCTCTGGTGACGGTCGCAGCAGAAGGTACGTCTGCCGTTTGCGCCGTGTTGACATCAGCCAGAGGAGGCGTAGTTGGTTCGCGCTGAACGACTGTCAAATCGCCAGACGGATGGAGCGGATCAGCAATGGTGGCTGGCGCTTCGACGCCGATTCCTGACCCGAACCATATCGCTGCAATGATCACCAGGCCTGCGACAGCCGCCAGCCATTTCAATCCTGATCTGCCGCCATTGTCAGTGGATGTTGAGGAAGCTGTGCCGGTGGTGCGGGCCTGTCCCATGCCGGGAATGGATTCGAGCAGGCTCACCAGTTGCTCGAAGTCACTGCGCCAGCGACCCTGTCTATCGGAAATATCGTGGAACTGATTTTCGTGAATGAAGTGGATGCCACCAAGATCCAGATCTGTCGATAGCCGGGTACCGTCCAGGCTCACCGGGATGATGGGCACATTCAGTTCATGTGCGCGCTGCAACTCGAGGGCGACGTAATTGACCTCATCGTTTATCCGTTCACGCCAGATCTGCTCCCAGCGCGGACCAATGATCAGCAATAAAACCGCGGAGCTTCGCAGGTTTGTATCGATGACCTCTTTCCATTTGGTGCCACCCGGAATGTCCGTTGCGTCCCGGAACACGCGTCCATCGCCGAACACACGTTCCAGATCGTGCTCCAGTCGGCTCACGTAGCCTGGACTGTCGTCACGCCGGTAACTCAGGAATATCAGCCTCTTTTCCATAGCAACCACACAGGGTGACTTCCAGTCAATGTCCAGACATCATGCAGCGGCCTGCCGAGCTCGACAATGTGGCGTGCAGATGAACCAGACACCCCGTTTACAGCGCCATTCGAGTGGGCAGGTCGGGACCAGTTTAGCGCATCGACATTGGAACAGGTCCAGTTCGATCAGGTCCTGGTCCAGGCCAGGTGCGTCATGACATTGTCGCTCCCTCAATTTTCCGGCAACCTGTCTGATAAGAATCATCATTGCATCGCCCAATGGCAGGATAACCACTCTTGCAAGCTCAACGGATAAAACAGGCACTGGAAATTGCGGACTCACAGGAGGCAATCACCATGAGTTTTGAACATACCTGCCTGGAAATTGCCGATAGGCTGAATCAGTGCGGGCTGATCGAAAAACAGAGTCGCCGTAATTTTGTATATTATTCCGTCATCAACGGCGGCGTACAATGCATTATCCGGCCCCATTACCAGACCGCGATATCTCGTCGTGATTCCAGTTGGCATTATGATTGCGCCTTGTATTGCTAGTCCATCATCCGCGATGATCATAAACGTCAATACGCGATCCAGGTGGGTGAGGATCTTCTCGATGAAGTCGGGATACTCGATGCCCGCGATTATCCGCATCGCCCCGCCGCGGGCCGGACAGGTCTCGATGTCCATCCCGAACACCTGCTTGAGGCGTTGCGCCCAGGTCATCGCGGCACCGTGTTCTGCCAGTTTCCGCTCCTCCGGATCCACTGTTCTGGCATGTCGGCCTCCACTGCCTCGATTGGCCAGTGTCACCCGCGCGCGGTACTTGCTGTTGGGCCGATCCGGCGCTCCGGCAAAGATCCCGTAAAAACGGTCAGGTTGACCTGCGGATTCGGCACCAGGTCTGCCAGCCCGGGCAATGAAGTTCTGTGCCCCAACTGTTACTCTGCTGGGTGGATAAAATCATCGTTCAAGTGGATGCCGGTCAACAGGATGCAGCACTGGTCTCTGCCGGTGCCAAGCGGGAGTATCATCTTCAAGCTGACACTTTGCCATTTACAAGTGGATTTTCCAACGCAGATTACGCCGTTCATCCTGGTCAGCCGTCTGGACTCAACAGCTGAGCTACCTCGCTGGGCTGATTGCACAGGGCGTGAATTGGAGCCGCATCGGCTACCGCAATATTGGGAGCAAGGCTGACCTGCTGATCGGTCACGCGTTGCCATAGATCCGGTAGCCGGCGCAACTCGAAATCGGCTGGAAGCAGGCGACTTGGTACGGTCTGCCATTGCCCGGAATTACCTTCTGCGATCACGAACTCGAACACATAATCGTCCGCCAGGCCCATGCGCAGATCTGTCAGCACCAAATTGTCCTGCGACGGACCCCGCCGTTGGCTCATGGCCCAGGCGCCGTCGGTAAACCAGTGCAGACGTGCCACCGGCCAGTGGTCAAGCCAGCCCTGGCAGTCGGCTCGTCCACTGTCAAATTCCGTGAAGTTGATAGTGTCATCGGAATCCAGAAGTGACGCAAACCCTTCGTAGTAGCTATCGGGTGTGATCGCCACCACGCGCCACAACAGCGACAGTGGAAGGGGCGATATGAAGAGCTTGTTCGTTGTGATGCCGGATTGATGCAGTACCGTTTCGCCGCGCTGGCGAATCGTCTGTTGCGCCACCAATGTCCAGCCGAGATAGGCGCTACTGACCAACAATGCGATCCATGACGGAATCACAGTGCCTCGAAAGCGAGCTGTTGATTGTCCATGAGGCGTCAAACGACGGCCATTACGCCAGGCAAAAACAAGGGCAATCAGCAATGGCAGCGTATAGAGAGGATCGATGATAAACACGGATCCAATCCACACAGGCTGCAATGGTAGTGGCCACCACAGCTGTGTGCCGTAGATCGTAAATGCATCGAGTAACGGATGTGTCACGAGTATCAACCAGGTTGCCAGCCACCAACGAGACAGTGAGGGAGCTTCGATGCTGTACCCATCCTCTGCAGGGCGGGGAATGAAGCGGCGAAGCGCTACTGCCAGTGGACAGCTGAGGGCACTCAACACCCACAGTGAATGACTCCAGCTGCGGTGGTAGGTGAAACTCTCGATGGCATCGTCGTATTGCACCAGTACATCGAGATCAGGCAGCGTGCCCAGCGCGGCGCCGATAAGCAGTGCGCGATTGCCAAGCTGGTGCCCCAGAGTGATGTGCGCCAGTGAAGCGCCCAGTGCTATCTGCGATAGTGTGTCCATTAGAATTGTTATTGTGGACGATGCGCACACCGGATTGGTGAAGGTCTGTGTGCTGAATGCTCCACCAGAATTTCAGCCCTGTTTTATTACACTCAATTCTGCGGCGAGCTTTG
>JABDKN010000162.1 GCA_013002205.1 Granulosicoccus sp. | reverse complement strand
GGTAGGGGCCTGGCGTACCCGGTTTCGTCAGCGTGCCACGCATTTCACGCACTTCCTCTGCACTGCTGCTGTCTACGTAGGCTTTTCCGTCTCGAATCAACTGACAGGCGTACTCATACAGCTCATCGAAATAGTCTGAGGCGTGACATAGGCGGTCCCATTCATATCCCAGCCAACGGACATCTTCCTCGATTGCGTGTGCATATTCTTCACTTTCGCGGACAGGGTTAGTGTCATCGAAGCGCAGATTGCAGCGGCCTCCATAACGCTCGGCTGTACCAAAGTTCAGGCATATGGATTTGGCATGACCGATATGCAGGTAGCCGTTTGGTTCGGGGGGGAACCGCGTGACTACCTGCCCGTCGTTCTTGCCAGCCGCCAGGTCACTCTCGACGATATTTCGAATGAAATTACTGGCCTCGACTGGCTCTGATCTGGACATGGCTGTGGAAACGGGCTCGCCGCTGAGTGAAAGTAGGGGAGTATAGCCGTCCAAAAGCGCTTGCTGCCCTGAATTCGCCGGCCAGTCCTCGCCAGGACAACGCCCCGGGTGATTCCTGACGTCACCCTGACTCGTGTTCAGAGGCGCGAGACCGGGACCGAATAAAGTTGCTGGTAGCGAATCACGGTGTCGATGTAACGACGGGTTTCGGGGAACGGGGGGATGCCGTCGTATCTGTCCACGTTTCCGGGGCCTGCATTATAGGCGGCCAGAGCCAGGCGAGTGTCTCCCGAGTAGCGTTTGAGCAACTGTGCAAGGTATCTGGTGCCCCCGTGCAGGTTCTGTGTCAGGTCGTGAACGTCGCTGACACCCAGTTCATCGGCTGTGGCAGGCATCAGTTGCATCAATCCGCGTGCACCGGCCCGGGAAACCGCCGCAGGATTGAAACATGACTCGACCCGGGCCACCGCCTTGATCAGCGCCCTGTTGACAGAGAACTGCATTGCTGCACTGGCTATCCGGTCTTCCAGTTCCCGAGCCCGGATGGCCAGCTGCTGAGAACTGAGCCCCTGGCAGGGGTTCGGGTTGGCAACGGGCCGGGTGGTGGTGCCGTAGCTTTTCCTGAGCAGGCGTCCGTTTTCCAGCGGAGCGTCGCTGAATACGGCCACACCCTCGGGACTGCGCTGTGTAAACACTCGCGTCTGTCCATAGACAGGATCGGGGATGAGCGCGGGGCCAAGTATCAGGCAGTACAGCAACACGACGCCGCTGTGGCAGGCACCTTTCCATGTCCATTTACCGATACTCATGTGAATGGCTTATCGACAGGGGAGGCGCAGACGTGACCTGAATGCCGGTCAACTGAGAACCAGTTCCGGAGTCTTCGACAGCCCGGCTTTTGCGGGGAATTCTCCCGGCATTGCTACAATACCGGCTGCGGACCGGTGTGCAGACGCCATGACGCCTTCAACTGGCATAGCGAGAGCAGCCGCATGATTCAGTACACGGTCAGTATTTCTGATGCAGATGCCCATCTGATCGATGTTCGGCTGGAGCTCAGCGCGCCGGATGCGGCAGGCCAGCAACTCAGCCTGCCCAACTGGATTCCCGGCAGCTACATGATTCGGGATTTTTCACGCAATATCGTGAGCATCCAGGCAAGTTGCGAGGCTCGGCCGGTGCCCTTGCGCAAACTGGGCAAGTCTACCTGGCAGGCACCGGCCGGACTTGCATCGCTGGTCGTCGAGTACCGGGTCTATGCCTGGGATCTGTCCGTTCGAGCGGCTCATGTGGATCGCACTCACGCTTTCTTCAACGGCACCAGTGTCTATCTGAGCGTCAAGGGACAGGAGAATGAAATCCATCAGGTGAAACTTCTGCGCCCGGCGCATGACGACGAGGCTGTGTTTCGGGTTGCGACAACCTTGCAGGCTGCAGACACCGACCATGCGGGGTTTGGTCTTTATCAGGCAGCCGACTATGACGACCTGATCGATCACCCTGTCGAACTGGGCAACTTCAGGCAATTGACATTCGCAGCCTGTGGCGTGACTCACGACATCGTCTTCACTGGCGACTGTCATTTCGACGAGCAAAGAGTCATCGATGATCTGCAACGGATCTGCGAGTATCAGATT
>JABDKN010000157.1 GCA_013002205.1 Granulosicoccus sp. | reverse complement strand
ATACGCAGATGCATGAGTTGCTGATCTTCTTCAGCACCCTGGGCGGCCTGCTGATGTTCGGCTTCATGGGTTTCGTGATCGGACCGATCATCGCCGCATTGTTTGTCACGCTGTGGGAGCTGTACGGTGATGAGTTCAAGGACTGGTTACCGACCACCGCCTTTCGGCCGCAGGGGGAAGCGATGGAACTGCCCCATCAGCGCCTCGAGCGCGTGCAGAATCTGGACAAGCAGCGCAGGCGATCGACAGACAAGGTGTCCGCCGTGAGCGCGCCTGCACAAACCGAGGACCAGGGTGAAGAGGATGCCGACAGGGTCGGGGCCAGTGGCAAACGCAGGGCGGCTGCCCGGCGCAGGAAACGGCGCAGGCGCTGAGCGGGTAAGGCGCTTGCGAGTAAAGCGCTTGCGGGTGCTACCAGTTTCGCGGCAGTTTACGCAGCAGGTGTATCCGGCCATCGCGCACATCGATGTACTCGCCTTTGAGCAGTTCGGCCATGACCTTGCCGACCATCTCCCGTGATGCGCCGATCATATTGCCCAGTTCCTGATGTGAGTATTTTCTGGGCAGTGCCGGCTCCTCGGCAGAACCGCTACTGCTCAGCTCCTGCAACTTGTCGGCGAGTCGCCGGTAGACATTATCCAGGGCCAGGCTGCGGCTGCCCTCGGTGGCGTCGCGCAGGCGTTGTGTCAGTGAGCGGATGATATTGATGGCCATTTCCGGGCTGGCCCGCAGACAGTCGAGAAATGCCTGTTTGCCGATCATCAGTAGCGTGCACGGTTCAAGCGTACTGACCGACGCTGAGCGAGGTTCGTCATCGAGCAGGGAGATATCGCCAATGACCGCTCCGGGTCCCTGCTGATACAGCACCAGTTCACGACCGTCCTCATCGCTCACGTAGACCTTGACCGTGCCGTTCTTGACGACGTACATGGATTCGCCGACATCGCCTTCGGTCATCAGAATGGCGTTTTTTCTGAAGCTGAGCTCTCGCGATTGCGCCGCAAGGTCGGCAAGCTGCTGCTCGGTCAGGTGTTCGAACAGGTCGACGTGTCTCAGTAATTCGATGGCGCTTGTCATGGAAACATGTGAAACCGATCTGCCGTTACCCCATTTCTTCCAGTGTAGATCAACCGGCAGACTGGCCGTCGGGCAGGCCTGGACGGTAGTCGACCAGCCGATCGAATTTGGGCATGTCTTCCGCGCATGCGACTAGGTTACACTTGAGCGGGTCTCACTGCACACTCAGGTGAGCGTCGGTGCGGTGCGAAGCTGCACCCGAAACCACTAGAAAGAGGTAGGAAACAAAAATGACACGTAAAAAATTTACTCTGCTGGGGCTGGGGCTGATGAGCCTCGCCTTCAGCACCCAGGGTTTGAGCCAGGATACCCTGGTGTACTGCTCGGAAGGATCCCCGGAAGGTTTTGACCCGGCACTCTACACCGCTGGCACCACCTTCGATGCCTCCTCGCGGCAGGTGTACAACAAGCTGGTGGAATTCGAGCGGGGAACCACCACGATTGCACCGGCGCTGGCCGAGAGCTACACCATCTCGGATGATGGCCTGGTGTATACCTTCTCATTGCGTCCCGGTGTCAAGTTTCACAGCACGGACTATTTCACCCCGACACGCGATCTGAACGCCGACGATGTCGTGTTCTCATTCGAGAGACAACGACTGGCGGACAACCCGTACAACCAGGTGTCCGGCGGTACCTGGGAATACTTCAACGGCATGTCCATGCCCGACCTGATCGATTCGGTGGAGGCGGTGGATGAACTGACCGTGCGGTTTTCACTGACGCGCCCCGAAGCACCCATGATCGCCAACCTGGGTATGGATTTCGCCTCCATTCTCTCTGAAGAGTATGCCGCCTCGCTGCTGGAGAAAGGCACACCCGAGATGCTCAACCAGCAACCCATCGGTACCGGTCCATTCAAGTTTGTCGGTTACCAGAAAGATGCGGTCATCCGTTTCCAGGCACACGAAGATTACTGGAGTGGCAAGGCGGCCATCGACAACCTGGTCTTTGCCATTACACCGGACAACTCGGTGGGCTACCAGAAGCTCAAGGCGGGAGAGTGTCACGTTCTGGGGTATCCCAATCCGGCGGACATCGCCGGTATGCAGAGTGACGACGACCTGGTCGTGCTTGAACAGGAAGGCCTGAACGTCGGTTACCTGGCCTACAACACACAAGTCGCCCCGTTTGACAATGTCAATGTACGCAAGGCGCTGAACATGGCCATCAACAAGCAGGCGATACTGGACTCGGTTTTCCAGGGCTCCGGCAAGGCGGCCAAGAACCCGATTCCACCCACGATCTGGTCCTACAACGACGCCGTCGTCGATGACCCCTACGATCCTGAGACCGCCAAGGCCATGCTGGCAGCCGAGGGCGTCGAGAACCTCAAGATGGACGTCTGGGCCATGCCCGTGGTGCGTCCCTACAACCCCAATGCGCGTCGCATGGCAGAGGTCATCCAGGAAGATTTCGCCAAGATCGGTGTCGAGGTGAACATCGTCTCCTATGAATGGGGTGAGTACCTGAAACTGTCGAAGGAGCTGAACCGTCAGGGTGCGGTGTTGCTCGGCTGGACAGGTGACAATGGTGATCCGGACAACTTCCTGGCCGTGCTGCTCGGTTGCGATGCGGTGGGTAATGCCAACCGTGCGCAGTGGTGCCACGAGCCGTTTGACGACCTGATACAGCAGGCCAAGGTCGTGTCCGACCAGGCGGAACGTACCAGGCTCTATGAACAGGCCCAGCTGGTGTTCAAGGAGCAGGCACCGTGGGCCACCATTGCTCACTCGGTGGTGTACAAGACCGTGCGCAAGGAGGTGCAGGATTTCCGCATCGATCCGTTCGGTGGGCATATCTTCTACGGTGTCTCGCTGGCCAGGTAGAGGCCGCCCGCAGTTGTGCAGGTGAGAACCGGCCGCTCGATGCGGCCGGTTTTCATTTGGCTTTCCTTGCGCAATCCAATGGACTAAAGGATCATGGCCAGCCATGACTGATCGATACGAACCCTATCGAGCCGTGGCGCGGGACGCCTCACTGGACGCCATTGCGCTGGTGCCGGGGGCCAATTTCTCACGCCTGTTCGGCACGGAATTCCATCAGAATGAACGACCACTGCTGGTCCTCGTGCCAGCCAGCGGACCGCCGGCAGCCATCGTGCCGAATCTTGAGCTGGGATCGTTCGAGCAATTGGGATTCGACGGTGAGGTATTCGACTGGCGCGACCAGGCAGGGTACCAGGCGGCCTTCGAGCAGCTCGCCCGGCATCAGCCTCTGGCCTCCATCGGCGTGGAGGGACAGGTCATGCGCGTGTTCGTCGATCAGGCACTGCGCCGCGCTTATCCCGGTCTGGCCGTACACGATGCCCAGAAGTCTATCGCGGCATTGCGACTGCACAAGACCCGGCAGGAACTGGAGGCCATGCGGGGTGCCATCGGTATCTCCGAAAGGGCCCTGGCCAATACACTGGACAGGGTCAGGATCGGCATGAGCGAGCGTGTCATCGAGAACGTGTTGGTGCAAAACCTGTTTGCCGAAGGGGCAGAGGATTTTGCCTTTTCACCCATCGTGGCGGCTGCACAGAACTCGGCTCGTCCACATGCCCATTCCCGGGAAGACTATGGTATCGAGGCCGGCGACGCCCTGCTGGTGGACTTCGGTGCCCGTGCAGGTGGCGTATGCGCAGACATTACCCGAACCTTCTTCGTCGGGCATTGCAGCGATGCGCACGCGGCGGTCTATGAAACCGTGCT
>JABDKN010000149.1 GCA_013002205.1 Granulosicoccus sp. | reverse complement strand
GCACCGGTTCTCTGGCCATCGCGGTCCGGCAGCGAACCACCGCTGACCAGCACGAAGCGAGGTGATTTTCCCCTGGCCACGATACAGAACTCCTCATCCCTCACCGACTCACCTGCCAGTGCGCGAGTCAGTGGAGACTGGTCTTGTGGAACCGGCGTCAGACCGTCCTTTTCGAACAGTTCGAAATGTTCGGACCAGCGGTCCACCGGCACATCTTTCAGGTTTCCGGCGTGCCAGTCACGCGCAGACTTGTTGAATATACTGAACTGCAGATCCGGCCCACAGGCAACGACACCCTCTGCCAGGTTTTCCAGCAGCACGGAATTGATATCTTCCTGCATTCGCAACTCTGAAGTCTTCCTTTCCACACTGGATCGTGCGGACAACAGCATCCAGGCTACAAAGGAAACCAGAATGCTCAGCAGAAAGCCGGTTGCCAACAGTACCCAGGGGAACGCAGAATCTTTCAAGGTGTTGAAAGAGGGCGTTGACAGATAGTGGATGCTCCAGGTGCGGCCGGCAATATCGACGTTTCTGCTGCTGGAAAAATGCGCCGGTACGCCCTGGCGATTTATCTCAAGCTCCTGCTCACCGTCGTAAAGCATCGCGCTTTCGGCAGACGATACCTGATCATAAATCTGGAAACTGATGGTCGACAGCCCCTGCTGCAGAATGCCTTTCATCAGTTCTCGGGCGTGAAAGGGACTGTAGACGAACCCCGTCAAAGTCCCCCGGCGACGCTCAAGAGTGTCAGGTACATTCTTGGTGGAATAGACAGGCAGGTAGAGCAGAAAACCCGGCTGTATCGTGGAGGGGGTGTTCTGCACGAGTTCCACCCGGCCGGAGAGAGCAGCGCTACCCGTATCCCGTGCCCTCTCCATGGCCTCGCGTCGGGTAACTTCGGAGAACATGTCGTATCCGAAAGCACGCCGGTTGCGCTTGTCGAAAGGTTCCAGATAGACAATCGATGTGTAATTCTCACGCTCGCCACGCGGAACCACTTCGTAGTCGCGAAAACCTTCCTCGCGGATTTCACGCTCATGACCTGGAAGATTGTCTGCTGAACCGATCCACTGGCTGAAGCCAACACCCAGGATACCGGGAAAATACTCCGCCAATGACAATTCCCGAACGTAGAATTGCCACTCCTCGCGAGAGACATTCTGCGAGCCATTGAACATTCCCACGCCACCACGCAAGACCTGAGCATAGGTATTGAAGCGCGACTTTATCTGCTCATGCAGATAACTGGATTCGGCCTCGAATCTTCTCAGTGACTGCTCTTCGATCGTGCTGCGGGCAAACTGCCAGCCCGCCACAGAGACACACAGCAGAACAAGAAAGACCGAAAACGGAATCAGGACATTACGTGTCTCTAGTCTGGTCATTCGTCACAACCTTTGGTGGTACGAATTATCCACAGTGTCTTCAATTCTCTGCCATGTTCGTCGGTTACCAAATACTCGACGGCCAGACATACCCTGAGCTATAGCGACCGTGTAGCCTCTGAGCCGCCTGATCGCTTCAGTATGTGAACGACCTCACGAACCGACTGAATTTCTGGTTGCGAACACGCCTTGTGTCCATGCGTGCATTATCGGTCATGATAGTGATACCTGTAGCACGCTTTACCCGAACATTGTCAATGATCGTTAAGTTCGGGCATCTGCCTGACCGCCAACCTGTTTCAGGCAGTGAGGGAATACGTCCAACCGCTTGCCCGTTTGACCGGTAGTACGTGACTACAGTCAAACTGTCGATGCTGACTTTTCACTCAAACAGCAGATAGATAAAAGGTACTCACCGTGAATACATGCTCCGTGGATGTATGCGTTAAACGACCAAGCATCTGCCTGGTTGATGACGACAAGCTGATGCTGGCACTGTTTTCACGTGTCATCAAGCGAACCGGGTGCGAAGTCGTGACAGCCTGCGGTCCGGAGGCGGCCGAGATCGTCCTGGCCAGCACACATGTAGACATCCTCATCAGTGACCTGAGAATGCCGACGGCTCTCGAGGGTGAAAAATTCCTGAGTCTTGTCAACGATTCCTACCCGTCAGTGCCCGTGTGGATAATGTCCAGTGATTTCACCGGGGACACCCGCGAACGACTAATCGATGCGGGTGCCGTGGAATGTATTCTCAAACCGTTTACGGTGGACACGATCGGGAACCTGATCGACGCTGTGTCCGGCCAGGTTGAATCCACTCATTTCAATACGCGAAAGAGATTGCTGTAGTCATCGGTCCAGACTATCGGTTTCGGCTCTTCTCGATCCCATGCAGTGGTTGAACCCTGGGCACTGACTGTTTCCAGAAAGTCTTCATTGGCGCTGATCATGACCCAATGGGAATAGTTCTGCACCGGAACACGGGCATGGTGTTCGATACTCAGGGTCGACTTGCCAAGTTCCTTCGCGAGCATCCGCACCGGATCGCTCAGATCCAGATGCCAGTTGGTTATATGCACCATCAGGACACCCTCCGGTTTGAGACGGGAAAAGTACAGTTCGAATGCTTCTCTGGTCAACAGGTGTACCGGCACCGAATCTCCACTGAACGCGTCCAGGAAAAGCACGTCGAGTAGAGGCTCGGCATCCAGCTGTTCATTTTCCAGGCTGATTCTGGCATCGCCCAGTACGATGGACACCTCACCCCTGGCCTGGTCCAGGTAGGTAAAATACCGCTCTGCCACTTGCTGTATCTGTGGATTGATTTCGTAGAATCTAATGAAATCGGCATCACGCGAATACGTCGCCAGCGTACCCACTCCCAGTCCGAATACACCGATTCGCATGGGCTTCGGGTCGGTTGCAGAACGGCTTGGATAGTGAGCGAAAAACTGGCCCACACCGCTGTCTCTGGAATAGTAGGTAATCGGAAGCGGGCGACTCTCTAGGGACATCAACTGTCGCCCATGGCTTATACGGCCATGAAAAAGCTCCCGCTGGTGAAGCGCCGATCCAATGTCATTCTCGAACACCTTCAGTACGCCGTAGAAATTACGTTGCGCATTCAGTATGCCTGCGCTGTGAGAATGCACAGGCCATTGCAGGAATACCATCAGGGCGATCATGTAGATGGTGGCGGGAACCACGGTCAACAGTTTTCCCAGCCGGCTGGCGGTTCTGCTCCATAGCATGTTGAGCACCAATCCGGCACACAGGATCAAACCTGCATGAAGCTCCCAATAGCCATTGTAGACAACCGGGGCAATCAGGCCGACCCCTATACCTCCCAGCGCCCCTCCAGAGGCGACGGCCAGATAAAACGAGGTAAGATATCGCGGTGCCGGCTTGATCCGAACCATCTCTCCATGACAGATCATCAGGCAACAGAACATGGCCGTCAGGTACATTGACACCTGTGACACCAGGGAGATCTCACCCTGCTCGTAACGCAGGTTGAGCAGATAGACCACTGGCACGATCGATACCGCCGCCAGCGGAATCCACAACCAACGTACATACCAGCGCGAGTGATCGAAGGTGATGATGAAGCTCATCAGGTACAGCGCCAGTGGCAGCACCCACAGTAGCGGAACCGGTGCTACATCCTGGGTGATCTGGTTGGTCGTTGCCAACAGGAGGATCGTACCCGTTGCTGCAAACAGCACCCACAATATCCGGATCTCCAGTGCCGGATTTGCGGCAGTATCTCCTGCCGGGGATTCCGCGTTTACCGTCCCGGCTCCGCGGTGCATGAATTGCCAGGCACATAGTGCCGCGAGCACTGCATAGAAAATGTGGGCGAACGACCAGAATCGGGTCTGGTCAATCAAGCCCAGCCCGGGCTCGAAAAGAAACGGATAGCTGAGCAGCCCCAGCAACGAACCTGCATTGGACAGCGCGTACAGTCGATAAGGTGATACGCCTGGACGCACCTGCCCGAACCAGTATTGCAACAGCGGCCCGCTGGCCGCAAGCAACATATAGGGCAAGCCTACAGTGCGTAACAACAACAGTAGAATCCCAGCCGTTGGTGAGCCGGATATGAGTGGCTTCGCATCGGTTGCAGGTGTGATGGGCAACAACAGCACAGAGAGGAGCAACAGACTGAGGTGAATGCTCACCTGCAGCCTGATGCGATGACGCAACACAGACACCAGAGTATGTGCGTACGCGTATCCTGCGACCAGGCCCAGTTGAAAGAATAGCAGGCTGATCGTCCAGACCGTAGGGCTTCCGCCGTACCAGGGAAGAATGAAACGCGCCATGATCGGCTGGAGCTGAAACAGCAGAAACGCCCCGGTAAATATCGCCAGGCTATAGACAGGCATGGTTATTTTTCAGGTATGGACAGATCAATCGCATGCGGCGGCTACGCCATCACTGCAATCGAACGCGACGTGGTTAACATCGAGTTTGGCACAAGGGCCTATCAGCGTATACTGATTGTGTCACTTAACCTGGTTTATTGGCCCGAATTCCCGGGACATCTCGCATTTCGGTATTTATTCGTTGTACGGCCAATGGGAATTTACGCGATGGCTTGTAAAAAATGTGGCGACACCGGCACCTACCGCAATCTTCCCTGCATCCATTGCCGAGTGCATAAAGAAGCAAATGATCTACGTAAAGCCCTGTATGGCAAGGTGGAGTGGTACAGCGCCAGCATGTCATTATTTACTCTTGGCGCGATTTACTCTTGGCGCGGGCAAACCCTTAGCCAGGCTGGTACTCGCCAAGGCAATAGAGTCCAATTCTCTGCACCCGGGCAAGCGTGCTGTCCTGGCGCAGGATATCAGGCGCTGTCATCGCACTATCTTCACGTAGTGTGGCACTCCGCAGGCCAGGGTCGTTCAAGGATTGCATACGATCGTGTCAGATGCATTGAAGAAAGCCAGCCTGGGAACGTTCTGGAAACCGGATATCTCTGATGGATATATAGGGCTGTCCGTGAGTAACGGAATTCGCCCATGTGCGGCTAATGAGCGATGGACATACGACGATGTAGTTGCAGGCCGAAAGGCGGATCATCAGGCTGCCATTCAAGCGACTGAAGATGCCACTGCGAAAAAGCCGTTTGTGCGCCCGCCGACAAAACAATCCTTGTCACGGAGTCCGCGCAGGGCACGAGCAGGCTCGACGCAACTTGCCGACGCAAGCTGAATCACTAAGTGATTGTTTTTCACGGAGTTCAACACGATGACCATTGCTTGAAAACAAGCAATTGGTAGCGGGGGTAGGATTCGAACCTACGACCTTCGGGTTATGAGCCCGACGAGCTGCCAGCCTGCTCCACCCCGCACCTGTGCTGACCAGCGGAATTATAACGACCCAAACCGCACTATTCAACCACTTGCACACAAATACCTTTTTAACGGGCCCGGACTATTCATTCCGCCACCTCATTGTTCTGC
>JABDKN010000148.1 GCA_013002205.1 Granulosicoccus sp. | reverse complement strand
AATCTGATCTCTCTCAGCAGGGCACAGGAAAGATGGAAACAGACCAGATATTCAGTGGCGCACTGGACGCGGTACAGAATTTGGCGTCGGATGCGTATGCATGGGGGTTCTACTATTTCCGTGTTCTGACGAGAGAGTGGAGCCTTTACCAGATCGGGTTGACAGTCGCTGTATTTCTAGCAGCCACTTTGCTCGCCGCGTACTTGAAGCCGAGATATCACGCCTGGCTCCATGCGCGTGAAGGTTGGTCAAAAGGTCGACTGCGCCTGATGCTGATGATCCATCGCCGTATGCGCATGATCATTTTTGTTGCTCTGATCTGGACCGTCTATTTCGTCATGCAAGAGGTGACTTGGCCGTCGCGGTATTATCTGATCGCTATTTTTGCCAATCTTTCCATCGCCTGGCTAGTCGTGATTTTTGCCACGCGTTTGATCCACAACGCATTGCTGCGAATGGTGGTCCGCTTTGGTGCCTTGATCCTGGTAGTGCTCAGCATCCTGGACTTGACCGAAAGCGCCAGAAACATTCTGGACAGTATCGCCATTACGATTGCCGATGTGCGTCTGTCCCTCTGGACCTTGTCGCAGGCGCTCGTGGCGCTGACCGTTCTGATCACCGTCGCTCGAATTCTTGCCCGAGCGAGCGAGGCGCGTATTCGAAGCATCGAGGATATTTCGCCCTCCATGCAGATTCTGGCTATCAAAATCCTGCAGCTTGTTCTGTATTGCGCTGCATTTTTCATTGGATTGAAGGCTGTCGGGGTAGACCTGACCGGGTTAGCGGTGCTTTCCGGCGCGATCGGAATCGGTATCGGTTTCGGGTTGCAGAAAGTGGTATCAAATCTTGTATCAGGCGTGATAATCCTCATGGATCGCTCGATCAAGCCGGGAGACGTTATCTCGCTGGGAGAGACCTTCGGTTGGGTAGAGTCGCTCGGCGCACGCTATGTCTCAATCACCACGCGGGACGGCAAGGAATACTTGATTCCTAATGAAGACCTGATAACCGGGCAGGTGGTGAACTGGTCACACTCGAACCAGTTTGTACGGCTGGATATATTCTTCGGCGCAGCCTACAGCAATGACCCGCATGAGGTCCGGCGAATCTCGGTGGAGGCTGCCACGAGTTGCACACGCGTACTAAACCATATTCCGCCGGTTTGCCATATCGTGGGGTTCGGCGATAGCTCGGTGGACTATATCCTGCGTTTCTGGATTTCTGACCCAACCAAGGGCCTGACGAATATTCGCGGAAATGTCTATCTTGCGCTATGGGATGCATTCCAGGAACATGGCATCATTATCCCCTTCCCGCAACGAGAAGTCCGTGTCTTGTCCGAATCCGGGCCATTCCCACCGGTGCATAGCAAGATGGCCTCCGACGATAACTGAGTGAACCCGAGAACCGTATTCATATGCCTCAAGGCCCGCGATAAGATGCCATTACGGTGAGTTTGCATAACGCAGGTTGATCTGGAGCAACTCATCCAGCAACTGCGTATGTCATATGTACTATCAAACACTTGAGGATCTCATGATGAACGCAGAGTCAACGAACATAATCAAACCCTCACCACCACCTGAAACGCCGTCAAAAACCACCGGCAACGAAACCGCACATCCCAACACTGGGTCGATCGAGAACGAAACCGCACACCCCGACACTGGGCCGATCGAGGATGAAACAATCAATAGACTCGACTGGAACAATCTTGAGGATCGCTACGAGATGATTGCCGAGGCTGCGTATTACAAGGCGGAACAGCGCGGATTCGCAGTCGGCGATGAAGAACTGGACTGGCTGGAAGCCGAGCAGGAGCTGCTGGCGAAAATGGCAGGGGAATCGGAGCACTGACGGATTCTCGCAGACTCCTGGACATCATGTAGTAGTCGTGACTCGATCCGGTCACAGGAAACAATCTCATCAGGGCACAAGAACGGCCGCTCCGCGAAGGTGACCCTGACGCAGATCATTGAGCGCCTCGTTTGCCTGGTCCAACCGGTATTGCGTCGTGTCTACCTGCACCGGATGGTGGCGCACTTGAGCCAGGAATGCACGACCGTCGGCCCTGGTCAGGTTTGCAACCGAACGGAGCTGGCGTTCACCCCATAGACGCTCATAACGAAAGGACGGGATGTCGCTCATGTGGATGCCCCCGCACACCACGCAGCCGCCTTTACGTACGGCCTTCAGGGCAACCGGCACCAAGGAACCCACGGGCGCGAAGATGATTGCCGCATCGAGCGGCAATGGCGCCGGTTCGTTTGAAGCACCTGCCCATGTGGCACCAAGGCTGCGTGCATGCTCCTGCGCCGACTCGTCACCAGCACGCGTAAAGGCGAAAACCTGCTGGCCCCGTGCAATGGCCACCTGGGCAACCAGATGCGCGGCAGCACCGAATCCATACAGGCCCAGGCAACTGGCATCACCTGCCATCATCAGCGATCGCCAGCCGATCAGCCCCGCGCACATCAAGGGCGCAGCCCGGATGTCGTCCAGTGGCAACGAATCCAGCGGCAGGCAAAACGCAGCCCTGGCGAGAAGATGGGTGGCAAAACCACCATCGCGTGTGTATCCGGTGAATTCCGGTGAATCACACAGATTCTCCTGGCCTTCCAGGCAATAGCGGCACGCCCCACAGGTGCCAGCCAGCCAGGGCACACCAACGCGTTGCCCGACTCGAAGCCCACGAACTTCCCGGCCGAGTTGTTCGACATGGCCCACCACCTCATGGCCCAGCACGACCGGCTGCACGACAGGATCAAGATCCCCGTCGACAACATGCAGGTCAGTGCGGCAAACCGCACAAGCGCTGACCCGGATCAGTACCTCCTCAGCAGCCGGATCAGGCATTTGCCGGGATTCGAGTTTCAAGGGTTGACCGCATTCATACAAGCACATGGCTTGCATTTCCCCTGGTATCTTCTTCATCTATACAGTCCCCCAGCCTTCCAGCCTTCCAGCCTTCCAGTCCTACAGTCCTACAGTCCTACAGTCCTACAGTCCCCGCAATCGTAGTCGATAGCGAATCGGCTGGTCCACGTCGATTACTTTGTTACTGCCATTGTAATACTCCCCAAAAGTGCCAAAGTAAAAATACCCAGTTGAGGGTTTCACTGGCAGGTTTTTCGACTTGCTGTTTTCTTCATCGCCAGTGAGCCTGATGGTTGTTTTTCAACCTCGGACTGCCTCTGCACGATGATCTACTTGGGAAGTATTTTCATGATTCATCAACTACACAACCTGGATCCGGCGCGTTCAAGCTCAAGCAGCGCATTAGCATCACCGCTGCCTTTGTCGTCATCGCTGCCTTGTGGCGCGCCAGCCCATGACGCTTCCCGATGCTTGACAAGGTAGGGTGGACACCCATTATTTCCTGATACAGTCGCGACCTTGCCCGCCAGAAACAGCCCATGAGAGATCCCGTCAAACCATCGCCATCTTCTGCTACGGCACCGCCACGTGGTGGCAAGTTCCTGGACGGTTCCTTGATGCGACACGTCGTTGCCATGTCACTGTCAGCCAGTCTCGGTCTCGTGTCGGTCTTTCTCGTCGACTTTGCCGACCTGTACTTCATCTCGATACTCGGTGAGGCCGAGCTGGCGGCCGCCGTTGGATTCGCCGGAACCCTGCTGTTTCTCGTCTTCTCCGTTGCCATCGGTCTTGCGATCGCGATGGCCGCATTGGTGGCGCCCTGCGTCGGGCGCGGTGAACTCGACCGGGCGAAAGTAGTGGCAAGTGGCGTGCTGATCACAGGTACCGTGTTGTTCGCATTGCTGAGTGCGCTGGCTTTCGCGACCCGGAGCGAGGCGATGTTGCTACTCGGCGCCAGTGGGCGCACTCACGCACTCGCGGTCGACTTTCTGGCAATCGTACTGCCGGCGATGCCGTTGGGAGCCATCGGCATCATGGCCTCCGCGGTCTTGCGCGCGCACGGCGATGCACGACGTGCCATGCTGGTGACACTGTGGGCCGGTGGCGTCAACGCTGTACTCGACCCCTTGTTCATCTTTGGCTTCGGACTTGGACTCGACGGTGCAGCATGGGCCACGGTCATGGCACGCCTGGCTATGGCCGTCTCTGCCTTACTCGCTGTCCAGCGCCATTACGGTGGATTTGCGTGGCCATCAACGGCACAGCTTCTGAAAGATCTATCACCAATGTTGGCGATTGCAGGGCCCGCGGTTCTGACCAATATCGCGACGCCGATTGGCAACGGAATCGCGACCCGCGCCGTGTCGCCCTTCGGAGATGGCGCGGTAGCCGCCTGGTCGGTAATCGGCCGACTGACGCCATTGGCATTCTGCGTGCTGTTTGCCGTATCCGGTGCAGTAGGACCGATCATCGGGCAGAACGCGGGCGCTGAACGCTATGATCGCGTACGCGAAACCCTGGTGCGTGCCATGCAGTTCGTTGCCGTGGCCGTGCTTGTATCGTGGACTATCCTGCTGATTGCCCGCCCACTGATTGTCGATCAATTCAGTCTGGGGTTGGACGGCGCCCGGCTCGTTTTCTGGTTTGCCGTGGTTGTTGCGCCATTATCGCTGTTCAACGGGGCGCTGTTCGTGTCGAACGCTGCGTTCAATAATCTCCGTCGGCCGCTGTGGGCAACCGCCTTGAACTGGGCACGGAACACGCTCGGCGTGGCACCCTTCGTCATGGTCGGCGCCGCCTTGTTCGACGCGCCGGGTGTACTCATCGGACAGGCGCTCGGTGGGTTGCTGTTCGGCTTGGTGGGTCTGTGGCTGGCGTGGCGACTGATTGACGGCTATGACTCTGGTCGACTGGACGGCGAAGGCCACCGCCTGCCGTCACTGATGCGTGCCAGGCCGGATGCCCCTTTCACCTCGCCGCGTGGCTAGTGGCCTATTCACCTGGTAATGACGGGTGCGATCAATCATGATGAACTCACACACGATCTTGAAATACTGCATTGAATGGCAATCTACCGGGCGAAACCAGACCCTCGCGCCGGTAGCGCGAGGATCCCGTTTTCTCCTGGTGCCTCTTCTTGTCAGAGCTTGGCGTGTTCGGACTTGAGCGCCAGCCACAGGCAGTAACACATGATCAGCACCACTATCGTGAACGGAATACCGGTTGAGACGGCCGCCCCCTGAAGAGCGCTCAATCCGCCACCGAGCTGCAGCGCGATCGCGACCAGACCCTCAAGCGTGCACCAGAACACCCGCTGCACAACCGGTGCATCCATCTTTCCACCCGCCGTGATCGTATCGATCACCAGCGATCCGGAATC
>JABDKN010000127.1 GCA_013002205.1 Granulosicoccus sp. | reverse complement strand
GAGGCACTGTTGGTGTGGAAATTACCCTTCACCCGCTGGACACGCACACCGTCACTGGTGGCGAATTCCCAGTCGTTGAAATGCTGAATCGACGAGTGGGTCAGGCAATTGTGTTTGAGAAGATCCTCAGGTGACTGCGGCGTACCGTGCTTGGCCAGGTATTCGGGTGAGGCGCAGATCACCCGCTTGTTGACCGTCAGGCGACGCGCCACCAGTGACTCATCGGTCAGTCCATCGCTCAATACGAGGGCGACATCGACGCCCTCTCCTACCAGGTCGACCTCGCGCTCGGTGAGCTCCAGCTCGACGCGCAGATCCGGAAAGGCGGCCATGAATTCAGGCATCAACTTGATCATCTGCAGTCTGGCGAATGCAGAGACCGTGGTAATCCGCAGGGTGCCGCTGACCTTGTCATGCAACGCCATGACGGCGTCCTCAGCCTGCTTGATCTCATCGAGAATGGCACCGCAACGATCATTGAAGGCATGACCCTCGGCGGTCATGCTCAATTTTCGCGTCGTACGCTGAAAGAGTCGGGCACCCAGCCGATCCTCCAGTCGCGTAATCAGTTTGCTGACCGCCGAGGGCGTCAGGTCGAGTTCCCGTGCAGCTGCAGAAAAGCTACCCATGTCGGCGGCTTTTGAGAACACCAACATCTCCGTGTATTTATCCATGCTTATTTATGCTTGACAGTCACAGTTACTAGTATTTTTATCAGGATTGTGCTTGGCGCAAAAGGTAATACGATCAGTGGTACTAATAGCATACTAGACACGAGCTCACAATATGAAAGAAGAACGCTTCCACGTCACTGAAGAAGAATTTAATCGCTATCTCGCCGAGGCACGACGACTGCGCAGTCAGGCGTTAGCCAGACTCACTCGCCAGTTGTTCAGCTTGCCCGGACAGATCGTGAATCGCCTGTCCGGCAAATCAGCCGGTGCAGCATCCGTTCAGGTGGTGACACCTGATGCTGCGAATACTGCCATCCACCCCTGAGCCAGAGCCAGAGCCAGAGCCGGACCCTGAGCCAACACCGGTGTCCGGTGCGAGAGATCGAATGACGCACCGGCGAAGCTCACTGATTCCGATATCCTGAGCGGTCTCTTCACGATTGTGACTGGCCGTGTACCGCTATTTTGAATCCCTGATAGATCCCTTGCAGCCCCGGGAGGCCTCGCGGCCGCCGAGCGGGACGCTCTCATTCTTCTGCTTCCACCTCTGGCCCGTCCGGAGAGTCCTGCTGGCTACCATGGTGCTTGCGGGAATCGCCGCGCTCAGCGAACTGTATGTCTATCTGTACCTGGGTCGCATACTCGACTGGATGAACAGTACGGATCGCGATGTGTTTCTGCAGACTCACGGTCCCACGCTGCTGTGGATGGCAGTGGTGGTGATACTCATTCGTCCGGCCTCCCTGCTTGGAACACGGGCCATCATCAATCTGGCACTGGCACCCGGGCTTGCCAATGCCACGCGCTGGCAGAATCACCGTTATGTACTGCGCCAGAGCATGACGTTCTTCCAGAACGATTTTGCCGGACGTATTGCACAAAAGGTGCTGCAGACCGGGCATGCGGTGCGCGAGGCCGTACTCAACATAGTGGATGGTGCATGGATGCTGGCCATCTATCTGGTCGGTACGGTGCTGTTCTTCGCGGATATCAACGGTTTCCTGTTGTGGCCGATCCTCCTCTGGTCGCTGGCCTATCTGGCGGTGGTCGTCTTCATGGTTCCTCCGGTACGGCGTAAATCCGCCCGCTTGTCCGAAGAAAATTCTGCCCTGATGGGCAGGGTGGTGGACAGTTATACCAACATCCAGTCAGTCAAACTTTTCGCACATCATTCGCTGGAGGAAGAACACGCCGGAGAAGGGGTACGTCGGCATACCCGGGCATTTCGGATTCTCATGCGTGCCATCCTGCAGATGACCGTGACGCTGACGATACTCAACACACTGCTGATAGCCGGTACCGCGGCCATATCCGTGATCCTGTGGCTTCAGCAGTCGATCAGCGTCGGCGACATTGCCGTGGCCAACGGGCTCGTCATCCGCCTGAACCAGATGTCCAGCTGGGTGCTGCGTACGATTACCTCGCTGTTCGAAAATGTCGGTACCGTGCAGAATGGCATCCAGACGATCTCCCAACCCCTGCAGGTAGAGGACAGGGCTGATGCGAAACCTTTGATCGTCAATCGGGGACGGATTGCATTCGAGCAGGTCGGGTTCGCCTACGGATCTGCAGAAAAGAGCGCCATCGTATTGCAGGATCTGACTTTCGACATTCAGCCCGGCCAGAAGGTCGGGTTGGTCGGCAGGTCGGGAGCCGGAAAGTCAACCATCGTCAGTCTGTTGATGCGATTCCATGATCTGGATCGGGGACGCATCACCATCGACGGCCAGAATATTGGCAATGTTACGCAGGACAGCTTGCGGGCGGCCATCGCCGTGGTTACCCAGGACACCTCGCTGTTGCACCGGTCCATCCGGGATAACGTCCGCTACGGCAGGGCCGATGCGGATGAGCAGCAGATCATCAGGGCGTCCGAGCAGGCCGAAGCAATGAGCTTCATTCCCGAACTGACGGACCCGCAGGGGCGGCGAGGTCTGGATGCATTTGTCGGGGAACGAGGTGTCAAGCTGTCCGGTGGCCAGCGGCAACGCATCGCCATCGCCAGGGTCCTGCTCAAGAATGCCCCCATCCTGGTTCTCGATGAAGCTACCTCGGCTCTGGATTCCGAGGTCGAGGCGGCAATCCAGGATCAGCTGACCGAATTGATGGATGGCAAGACCGTGCTGGCCGTGGCCCATCGTTTGTCCACCATCGCGGCGCTGGACAGGCTGATCGTGCTGGATGCGGGGCGTATTGTGGAATCGGGTACCCATGATGAACTGATCGGGCAGGGTGGGCTCTACGCACAACTCTGGAAGCGCCAGTCAGGGGGCTTTCTCGGTACGAGCTGAACTGCCGCTGTCAACAACGATTCATACCGATGTGGTATACAAAGCGCGACAGGAGGACAAAGCGACTACAACTTGTAACATGAAGAGCAAAGTATTGCGCCTGAACAAGGCCGGTACTCCCATTGCCTGGCTCAGCTGGCAGGAGACTACGACCCTGGTTGTCAAGGATCTGGTCATCTGGAGTATCGGGGACACGATCCACACCGTACGAGGGGGGTACAGCAAATCAGGAATCCGGTCGAGTCTTGACTTGCCCAGTATCGTCGCGTGCCACGGCAAGGTCGATAACCACGAGTTCACTCCAGCCCTGAGCAACAGCCTGCTGTTCGCACGTGATCAGCAGATGTGCATGTATTGTGGACTGGAATTTCCCATCAGGGAGCTTTCCCGTGATCATGTCATCCCCACCAGCCGGGGGGGCAGGGATTCGTGGACCAACTGTGTGACCGCTTGCCGTCGCTGCAACAATCGCAAGGGCAACCTGACGCCTGAACAAGCCAACATGCAGTTACTGGCCGTACCGTTTGCTCCCAACCGGCATGAGTTTTTCTATCTGTCCAACCGGGATGTGCTGGCCGATCAGATGGAATTTCTCAAGGCGCGTTTCTCCGTCAACGGCAATGTGTTTGCCTGACTTGCGCACAGCCTCAGCCTGCGTGGGTTCAGCGAGGCAACTGCAGATTGAGCAGGACTCGAATGGCATAGTCATCCAGTGGCTCCGGCGTACGGGACGCCCCGGCAATCTGGACGACATACAGACCCGAGACGCCGATGGCGGTACGAAAGTGCGTCTCGTAAGGCAGCGTCGTTCGATACACATGCATATTCATCGTTGACTGTTCCGTTCCGGCACCGGTATTGATTCTCAATGGTTCATCCTGCAACTCGGCACCGGCGAGCTGGGTATTCTCATGCAGTGTGCGCGCAAACAGACTGGCGGTGCTGGCAGATTCCGCCTGCAGCAGAGTCACTTCGACGGGGTTGGAGTCCGGATTGGAGCGGTCATAGAGTTGCATCGCTACCATACCCTCTATCAGTCGCGTGAAGCCATCCACGGCGGCCTGCCGCCTGGCTGGATCGGCACGCAGGTCCACACCTTTCAAGGGTGAGGTCTCAACGCCGATCCAGTGATCCTGTACCCAGGGGTGATCGATGTCCAGGCTGGCCTTGATCAATCGCTGGTTACGGCGTTCGCGGGCAATATCGGGAAACTTCTCCGGGGCCAGTATCTGAATGGGATCATAGGGGGGGTGTCTGAGCAGTTGCTCGATCAGCCTGGCACCATCGGTACGCTGTGCCAGGGTCGCGATGAATCTCTCACCCTCAATGTAGGAGTACTCCAGTACGTTTCGGCTGATGGCTTCGACCGGTTGGGTCAGCTGATGGGAGCGCCCGTCGCGGCTGAACATGAAATCGTCCAGGGCATCGAGTCCGATCGTGCAGTCCTGTTCAGCACAGATCCGCCGTGTCACCCATTGGGCGTGTCCTTCAAATGTGGCTGACTGGGCGAAGGAGGCACGAAAATTCAGGGCACGGTTCTCGTGTATGGCATAGCGTTGATCGTCGGCGGCATGGACCAGTTCATGAATCAGCAGGGTCAACAAAGCGGATGAACGGACGTGTGCATCGCCAGCCAGCGAATTCTCGTAGCTTTCCAGCATGTTGCGACTGACCATGACGGCATTGAGTCGGGATGTGAACAGGGCAGCATAGGTCCCTGCCTGGGATTTCATCACGCGACCAAGGAACTGCTCGGCAAACGGCGAGTTGCCGAACTGTTCATTGACCAGTCGCCGCGTCTCCCGACTGACCTCATCATTGATGGGTGAATCGTCGACCAGCAGCAGGCGCACGTTTTTCAGATCGACCTTCAGTTCGTCCTCCACCAGCGCTCGCGCACGCAGGAAAAGGGGGTGAATACTTTGTATCCAGGGTGTTGGCTGCAGGTTGCCGTCACTTCGCGGCCAGCTAGGTGCAAACCGCTCTGCCGTTTCCGCCGCTGGCCTGGTGGATGATGCGTATGGTGGCTCGGTGACCTTGGCCGACAATGATGCAGACGGAACCTGTGATGATGGCGGGAGATTGACCTGGCAGGCGGCGAGCATGAGCATTGCGCTCAGTCCGGTAACCGGGACCATCAGCTGTCTGAATTGAGGGCGCAAAGGCAGCAACGTCATGTCGAGGGTCTTTTTTTTGGCAGTGTATCCCTAAACTACCCCCGACTGCCGAATCGCTGTCACAGAACTGCGACGCTACCGGACTTTCTTTTGGACAGGTACTTGCCAACGCTATTGTGAGTCAGTTGGCATTTACCAGCTTGACCTCACCGGTCCGGAAAACCAGCCTGCCTGCTGGATGCGCTCAATTTGATGGGCTCAATCTGTCAATCGCAGGAAGGGACTGATCATGGCGTACAGGATGAACAGGCAAAAGACGACGATGCCCGTTACCTGCAACGGCTGCGAGCGGACTCTCTGCCACAGGGTCGCGGTATCGCCCCGGCGGAGCCCGTCCTGGTATTCACGTCGTTTATTGAGACTGCGTTCACGCTGGTAGGCATCGATCAGCGCTCTGGCCTTCGGTAGATCATCCTCATTGCTGACCCACAATCCGGGCATGGCGATACTCCAGTTTCCGGCGGTGGTTTCATACCAGTGAATACCCTGTTCATCGAGCAGCGCACGAACATCATCCGCTTCATCCTCGGGTACGTTGCGCAGACGGAAAACAAGAGCAGACATGAGAATCAGTCCGGGATCTGGTCGTAAAGTGGATGGCGCAGCAGGCGGGGCTGATACAGCCTGCAACTTTTCGCTGATCAGATTATACGGGTTTGATCCAGCAAGTCCGCGTATTGATCGTGCATTGCCTGCACTGCCTCTTTCCGGCCCCGTTTTCCGGCACCATTGCAGAAGATACCGAACTTCTCATGGAACATGGTTTCAGCCTGTCTGGCCTGGGCGCGGGTAAGCGTATTGCCGCGAAGGATTTTTGCCAGTGACTGCAGACGGTACAGGTCCATCGCCGGGTAACGCCGGGACAATTGATCCTCATGACCGCCCCGTTTCTCCAGCAAAGGCTTGTCGACATACAGAACCTCCTCGCAAGAGCAGATCCTGAGCCACAGGTCGTAGTCTTCACAGGCTGGCAGGGATTCGTCGAACATGCCGACCTGATCGAACAGCGAGCGGTGAATCAGCGTGGCCGACGGTGAGATACAGCACAATGGCAGGCAGTGCGCAAATACATCACCTCCATACTTGCGGTGTTTGCGCCGGGGATTGACGCGCCTGCCATTGCGTTGCCAGTGCTCGTCGCAGTGGCAGAAACGCAGCCCGGGCGATAGCCGCAGCGCCGAGACCTGTTCAGCCAGCTTGTCCGGATACCATCGATCGTCTGAATCCAGCAGTGCGATCCACTGGCCACTTGCCTTTTCTATGGCCCGATTCCGCGCATGTGAAACGCCGTGATTGCTTTGTCTTATCAGAATGATCCGGGGATAACACCGCTTCAGCCATTCGGTGGTGCCATCATCGGATCCGTCATCGACCACGATGAGTTCGTGAACAGGCAGGGACTGGCTCAATACCGATTCGATGGCGACGGACAGCAACGGTCGCCGATTGCAGGTCGGGATGATGGCTGAGATGGCGTAGTCATCGGCGTGGGCTGAACCCATATCTTCCAGCGATCCTCAACGCACGGGGCGTCAGTGTACGATTTCGTCCTGCCCCGTGCGCCGGTCAGGCAGATTCAGCGCTGGACTTCATCGGCCAGGATGGCAACCAGATCCCCGGCGCTGATTCTTCCGCCACGGTGCATGGCCAGCAGCACACCATTTCGTGGAATGACGATGTCCTGTGGTTCGACACCGGTACTGTCCACTTGCAGCACGCTGGCCAGCACATTGCCCTGCCAGATATCCTGCCCCGGTCGCGCATGGGGCGCAAGAATTCCCGCCCTGGTGGCATGCACATAGAACGAGGCATCTCGCACTTCCAGCATGCGCGACGCCCGCAAGTGCATTTCCTCGTGCAGGATGCCCATCTGCTGCAACACGTTCAGGCAGCCGATGCGGGCCACGTCCAGGTTGTCCGCCGAACAGCCTCCACCGCCACCGAGCTCGGTCTGCACGTAGGACTTGCCAGCGTCCACGACGACCGCCTGCAGGCAGCTAGCGGCTGCACTGGCCGGAAATCGAACGCTATTGGGGGCGCCGAATGCCACCATGGCCGCCTCACTGATCGCCTGGCCAGCCTGGCCCGGTCCGGATTGGCCCGGAAAGCGAACTGCGGCGGATGGTGCAAATTCCAGTGACCGTCCACCGCAGCGAAAATCCACCACCAGATCGGCCGGGCGTACCAGTCGTTCAAACAGTTCGTGTGCCAGTCTCTGTCCCAACGAAGCTGTCGGGTTACCCGGAAAGCACAGGTCGAGATCCTGACCCTCTTCGGGCATGCAGCGCATGCCCGCCATCAGTCCTGTGCTGTTGGCAGCCGGTACGATCAGCAGGCACCCATGCACCTGCTGCATGGTCAGGGACTGCGCAAGGCGCTGCAGGGCAACCGGTCCGACATACTCATCACCATGTACACCGCCAATCAACAACAGGGTAGGACCGGGTCGGTGACCGCGAATCGAGCACAGGGGTACCCGAAGATGGGTCGGACCGGTCGGACCGGAGTAGGGCAGCACGAGATATCCGTGCTGCTTTCCCGGTAAAGCGGGGTCTATGGTGAGGTGTGTATCCTGTGTGCCAAACAGTGCGGGTGCGGGCGGGGATGGGGTCTCTGACAGGTCCAGATCGAGATACGTGGCTTGAATCGTGGTGCGTGCTTGGATCATGATGTGTCGTATAGGCCTGCCAGGTATGCCAGTTTGTACAAAACGGACCAAATCGTGAATGATGCAAGAGCTGTGCAATCCCCAGAACGCCACTGACGCTCCCGGACCATGACTACCCAGCAAATCCTGATCAGCAGCGTTCTGTTATTGACCCTGCTGGCGTTCGTCTGGGGTCGCTGGCGTTATGACCTGGTAGCGATGTTCGCATTGATGAGCGCGGTCGTGGTCGGCATCGTCGAGCCGAACCAGGCTTTCGAGGGATTCGGCCATCCAGCCGTGATCACCGTGGCCGCCGTCCTCATCATCAGCAGTGCGCTGCGTAACGCCGGGGTCGTGGATGAGGTCGCCAGTCGGATCAGCCACCTGACGGAGACGCCGGTGATGCACATTGCCGCGCTGACTGCCGTGGTCACGCTGGCATCCTCATTCATGAACAACGTCGGTGCCCTGGCGCTCATGCTGCCCATTGCCATGTCGACCGCACAGGAGCGAAAACGCTCCCCGGCACTGATCCTGATGCCACTGGCATTTGGCAGCCTGCTTGGCGGCATGATGACGCTGATCGGCACACCGCCCAATATCATCGTGGCCAGTATCCGCGCGCAGGCATCGGGTGAACCCTTCGGCATGTTCGATTTCGCCCCGGTGGGATTGCCGGTCGCCATCATCGGATTTGCCTTTATCACGCTGCTCGGTTGGCGACTGATTCCCAGGGCACGCCTGGAATTCAAGGAAGACGCCAGTCTGCTGGCGGCCGGAGTCTACCTGACGGAAGCCAAGGTGCCAGCGAGTTCGGCGCTGGTGGGCAAGACGCTGGGCGAGATCGACGGCCTGGATGAGGACAGTGTCGAAGTCATCGGCGTGGCAGGCAAGCGTCGTTTTGCCCGTGCGGTCCGGGCAGGCTACCAGATAGCCGAGGAGGACATCCTCATCCTGCGCGCCCGATCGGATGATCTGAAGGCCTTTCTGCACAGACACGGACTGGAGTTGCGCAGCACGGCGACGCCGACCTTCGTCCAGCCATCGCCGGACAATGAGATCATGGCCGAGGGCATCGTCAGGAACGATTCACCCCTGATAGGGCGGGGAGTCGAATTCATTCGTCGGCAGACCGGGAGAACTCTGGCCCTGGTGGGACTGGCCAGGCACGGACGACCGGTCACCCAGCGATTGCGTCAACAGGTGTTTCGTGCCGGCGATGTATTGCTGCTGCATGGAGACAGCGAGTCGGTGGACCAGCAGTTTGGCATGCTGGGTCTGTGGCCCCTGAAGCGGCGGCCGATCAATCTCAACAGGACGCGCAAGATTGCGCTGGCCAGTGGAATCTTTGCCCTGGCCATCCTCTTGGGAATCGTCGGCTTCGTCACCCTGCCGATAGCCTTCGTCCTGGCAGTGGGTGCCTATGTCCTCACCGGCATCCTGACCACCCGGCAGATCTACGATGATATCGACTGGCCGGTCATCGTACTGCTGGCTGCCATGATACCGGTGGGCAACGCGCTCACCACCACCGGTACGACACAACTGGTGGCCGACAGCCTGATCCAGATCACCCACGGCCTTTCCATACCGATGATACTGACGCTGCTGCTGGTGGTTACCATGTTGCTGTCCGATGTCATCAACAATGCGGCAACGGCTCTGGTCATGGCACCGCTGGGCATCGCCATGGCCCATTCCCTCGGCGTAAGTGCCGATCCGTTTCTGATGGCTGTGGCTGTCGGCGCCTCCTGTGCATTTCTGACACCCATCGGTCATCAGTGCAATACGCTGGTCATGGGACCAGGTGGCTACAAGTTCAGCGACTACTGGCGCATGGGATTACCGCTGGAGATTCTCATCACGGTGATCAGCGTGCCAACGATACTGTGGGCCTGGCCGTTGTCTGGATGACGATGGCCAGGCTCACAGGCTCCTGGCTGATGTGGTCAGACGGGTGAACGAAACGCTTCGTTTTCCCGGCCTTCGACGACCGATTTCAGGTAAACCTCGACACGTCGGTTACGGCTGCGTCCCGAGCTCGTCGCATTACTGTCCAGCGGACTGGATTCACCCCGGCCGGAGAATCGCATGCGTGAGCGCTCCACACCATTGCGACTCAGATAACGGGTAACGGTCGTGGCACGTTTTTCGGACAGAGCCTGGTTGTAGCTTTGTGTACCTGTGCTGTCGGTATGTCCGATGATGTGAACTGCCGTCTTGTCGTATTCACCGATGACCTCAGCCATGGTTTTCAGACTGTCGCGAAAACCGGCATTGAGTTGATCGCTGTTGACATCGAAGGAGGCTTCGCTGCGCAGGTTCAGTTTGAGAGTTTCCTCGTCTATGCGCGTCACTTCTATCTGCTTGTTGCGACGCTCAACAGCCAGCCGCTCTTCGAGTTTGCGCTGCTGCCTGTCCATGTAATTGCCAACTGCGGCACCTGTCAGGGCACCGACCACGGCACCTGCATACCGGCCGTTCTTGCTGTCGGCCTGGTGACCGATGACACCACCTGCTATGGCACCGATAGCTGCACCAGTCTTGGTGCGTCGATTGGGATCGTCTGTGGCGCAACCGCTGACCAGCAACAGGGTCGTGGTAGCCGCTACCAGCGTCACTTTTAGTGATTTCATGGTGTATGTCTCGTTTATTGTTATTGTTTTGGACAGCCTTGCCAGTGGATGTCGGCATGCGCCGCGATTTTTCGAGCCAAACCTGGCCGGTGGATGTCAGGAACTTGCGCTGGTTTGCGCTTATGCACCGGGCTGTGCGCTTGCTATCATTCGCCGTGTGAGGTGCGTTCCGCACGACAAACCGGGCAGGTGTAAATGGACCAGATTCAGTGGGATGATTTTGCGCGCGTGCAACTGTGTGCCGGGACGATAGTGGCAGTAGAGGAATTTCCGGAAGCCCGGCAAGCTGCCTGGAAACTAACGGTGGATTTTGGTACCGACATAGGGACCAGGCGATCCAGTGCGCAGATCACCGAGCTCTATGGCAGGGAAGACCTGCTGGGCCGGCAAGTGATGGCGGTGGTCAATTTCCCGGCAAAGCAGATCGGCCCCTTCATGTCTGAATGCCTGGTTACCGGGATGGCGCGTGAGGATGGAGCCATCGTGCTGGTGACGCCCACTGAGCGAGTTCCCGACGGTACACGGTTGAGCTGATTGAAACGGCCTGGGCCGTCGGGCAGGCTGTCTAACCTGGCTGGCAAAGGACCTTGTGAGCGCTCAGGGCCTGCAACTGCGCGCCGGAACCTGCCATCAACACCTGCCGGCCCTGGCACTCATGCCCGGTTCCATTGATGACTGTGGTAGTGAGCTCCAGTGCGCCCGCGTCGGTGATCGCGGAGACGAGTGCGAAATCCGTGTTCTGCGAACCGGTAACCTGAGAGGCCAGATTTTCGATGGTGGTCAGGACTTTCCATGACCGACCTTCATCGACGATGATCTGCGTCCGATCGGTTCCATCTGACAGAAAGAACTGCAGTGCGAGAACACTCGGCAGCTCAAGCTGCGGTGTGCTGACCGTCGCCTTGAGGGCGGCCACGCGAAATGTCTCATCGGCCCTCTCCCCCTGCGCCATGAGCAACTTCAGTTGCTGATTGAGAATGGCTCGTTGAGCGGTGCTAAGTTGCTCGATGCCGTCGCGATAAGGCCACTGCAGGCAGCGGAAATCCCAGGTTTTCTCGTATTTCTGCACAAGTTCCATGGCCCTGTTCGTGCAGAACAGGCTGTCGTTTTCTGCATACCACATCACCTTGCGCTCGCCCGTGCTGTTGTACGTGACACTCACTTCGCACAGGCGCTCTTCGCCGGGAATCTCCACCGCGATATGGCGCGTATCGTCGTAGAGCTCGCACTGGTATTCCAGTGCCCATGCGTTGGCCAGCAGGCAGTGGCCGCCAGCCAGCAGCACGACCATGCGTAGAGAGCGGCTGAGCAGGCGATACACTGCCGGGCCGGGCCGTGCGAATGCGGATTGCAGAATGATGTGTGCAGCACTCATGTGCCGTCAGTATACCAGTGCAATTGCCGGGCATTGCCTGCCGGTAACCACGAGTGTCCTTACTGCATCAGGCGTACGCTCAGTTCGTGAGCGCCTTCCCAGGTCATCACGATGGCGACGTAAAAAATCAGTACCAGGCCCAGGTAAGCGATCCAGGGATAGCGCGTAAGCAGCCTGGCGATGATGGCGGCGGCGAAGATCATGAAAGCCACGGATAGCGCCAGGCCGAAAATCAGCAGGACCGGATTGTCCCTGGATACACCGGCGATGGCGAGGACGTTGTCTATGGACATCGACAGATCGGCAATGACTATCTGGATGACTGCCGGGCGAAGCGCGCTCAGCTGTTGTGCAGCCTCGGCCTCGTCAGCCATCTCCGATGCATCGCTCTGCTGCTCGGCGTGCCCGGTTTTCAACTCCACGAACAGCCGCCAGCATACCCAGAAAAGCAGCACGCCACCGACCAGCTTGAGCCCCGGGATAGCCATCATCTGAACGGCTACCAGCGAAAAGCCGATGCGCATGATCACAGCGGCTCCTACGCCGAACAGGATGACCTGCCTGCGCATCTGCGCAGGAACCCGAGCCGCGACCATTCCCACGATGATGGCGTTGTCGCCTGCCAGCACCAGATCGATGAACACGATCTGCACAAAAATCGCGGCCGAGGCCATGGTAAGCAGCTCAGCTGTGAAAATTTCGGAGAACGGCATGTGGACGGGTCAGTGTGAGTAGCTTAGTTACCCAGGGCTGCCTGTGCTTCAAAATAACCCGGCAGCCACAGAGCGATCATTGGAAAGGCAATGATCAACACCAGCCCCAGCAGCTGAATGACCATGAACTGCATCATGCCGAAGTAGATGTCCTTCAGGTCCCACTCGGGCACGACTCCCTTGAGAAAGTAGGCTGACAGGGCGACCGGTGGAGACAGCCAGGCCGTCTGCAGGTTGACAGCCACCAGAATGCCGAACCAGATGAGGCGATTCTGGGTATCCGCCAGGACGCCACCGAATTCCAGGCTCTCTACCAGAGGCAGCAGGATCGGTACGATGATCAGTACGATAGGGACCCATTCCAGTGGCCAGCCGAGCAGGAAAATCAGCGCCATGATCAGGATAAGGATGACGTAGGGAGAGTACTCCAGCGTCAGCAGGAAATCAGTGAGCATGCCCGGTGTGCCCAGCTTGGAAAATACCGCCCCAAAGAAATTGGAGGCCGCGACCAGAAACAGGATGAGTACCGAGATTTCCAGAGTCTTGATCAGCGCTTCACGGAATTTCCTGAAGGTGATACGGCGATAGACGATGGTCAGTAGAAAGGCACCGAAAGCTCCCATGGCGGCACCCTCGGTCGGTGTGGCCAGGCCCAGCAGGATACTACCCAGGGCGAATCCTACCAGGGCGGCAGGCGGGACCAGTCCAAGGGCGAATTCACGAACGATGATCCACATGGACTCGGCCCGGAATTCTTCGGGCAAGGCCGGGCCGAGGGATGGATTGATGGTGCAGCGAACCAGCGCGTAGCCGACATACAGCATTGCCATGAGCATGCCGGGGATGATGGCGGCGGCGAACAGGTCGGTGACCGGCACTTCCAGAATCGGACCCATGACCACCAGCATGATGCTGGGCGGAATCAGGATGCCCAGGGTGCCACCGGCGGTAATGGCACCGGCGGACAGTTGCACGTCATAACCGCTGCGGTTCATGGTCTTGGCCGCCATGATGCCGAGAATGGTGACCGATGCACCGACGATGCCGGTAGCCGCTGCGAAGATCGTCGACACGAACAGTACTGCGATGTACAGCGAACCCCGGACTCGCGAGAGCATCAGCTGTACCGCGGTAAACAGCCGCTCCATCAGTCCGGCCTGTTCCATGAGTATGCCCATGAAAATGAACAAGGGAACAGCGGAGAGCGTCTGCTCCATCATGGCACTGGAAAACTGCAGGGTCTCGAGATAAAAGGTCAGTTGACCGAATCCCCAGTAGCCGAATACCGTGCCCAGGAATATGAGAGTGAAGGAGATCGGAAAGCCGACGAATATGGCAAACAGCATGGCCCCGATCATGAAAAAACCGATGATTTCGGTACTCATACAGGCCATCTCCCTCGGGTTGCGGCATACCAGCTTTTGAGCGACTCCGAGATACCCTGCAGGATCAGGAAGAATGCCCCCAGGGGGATGGCGGTACGTACCGGGCCGAGTTGCGGCATCCAGGCGGTGTCCATGGCCCGTTCACCCCTGGACCACGCGCTCCAGGCATACTCGCCACCGTACCAGAGCAGAAATACCATGCCGACGAAATACAGCGTGACGTAGAGAAAGAGATCGACGATGCCTTGTGTTCGATCCGACCAGTTGCGATAAAGGAAGTCTGCGCGAATGTGCACACCCTTTGACAGGGCATAGCCTGCGCCGAGCATGAACAGTGCGCCATACAGCATACGGCTGACGTCGTAGGCCCACAGTGTGGGAGCAGGCTGCAGTACGCTGGGTGCGTCCGGGTTGGTGAATACCCTGATGAGTTCCTCGACCCAGAGCCCTGGAGAGGTACCGAATTTCCGTACGATGACTTCGTACACCATGGCCAGGCACAGGGGCACGATGAACCAGCAGACGATCTTGCCGACCCACTCATTCATCGTGTCGATGAAGCCGATGATCCTGCGGTGCAGCGGGTTCATGTCGTCGGGTAATTCACCGGGTGCCGCAGAGCGTCTCTCGGCGATCAGCTCGTCTGCAATCTCGAGTTTGGAGGGGTCGACTTCTTCAGCCATCGTTTACAGGCCTGCAGGTTGGTGCCGACATCCCGTTCGGCAAATGGGTCGGCGACGAAAAAAAATGGCCCCGTTACGCATGGCGAACGGAGCCGTTTTTTTATGACTGCAATGCAGTCGCGAGCAGACTACTTCAAGGTGTTTGCGTAGGCATTGCCCAGTGCGGCATTGGACGTCTGGGCACCGGCCCAGAAGGGCACGGCTATTTGCGCAAATTCTTTCATCGACGTCCACACTTCATCGAAGAACTCGTTTTCGGCGGCGTTTTTTTCCAGCGTGGCATTGGCGGCTGCCATGTACTCGGTAAAGTAGTCTGCCGGAGTGTCGTGCAGCTGCACGCCTTCGTTCTCGACCAGATCCTTCAGGGCCTTGCCGTTCTCGTAGATACGGTAGCTCATCGCCTTGCTCAGTGAGGCGTCGGCGGCCACTTCCATGGCCTTCTGCTGGAGTGGCGTCAGCTTGTTCCAGACATCGCCATTGATGTAAACGTCTGCGTTGACCACGACCTGATGCAGGCCCTGCAGGTAGTAATGCTTGAGTACCTTCTGGAAGCCGAATACGCTGTCAGGCTTCGGGCAGCACCATTCGGCTGCGTCTATCGTGCCCTTTTCCAGGGCCGGGAGAATGTCGCCGCCGCCCATGGCCACTGCAGCGACACCAATGTCATTGTAAGTCTGGCCGGGAATGCCCGGTGGTGCACGGAATCGCAGCTTGCGAAAATCATCCATGCTGTTGATCGGTTCCTTGAACCAGCCCAGGGCTTCCGGGCCCACCGGCTGCAGCATGAGGCCCTTCACATTGACGCCCATTTCGTCCCACAGGCGATCGTACAGCTCGCGGCCACCGCCGTACTGAAACCATGACAGGAAAGCGATGTTGTCGATGCCAACCCCTGCACCGGCGACCGGGGAACCGAACAGCATGGCCGCAGGGTGCTTGCCGGACCAGTAATGAGTCCATGCAAACCCGCCATCCAGAAGGCCTTTGTCGACGGCGTCCAGGACGTCGGCTTGCGCCACAACCGAGTTGTTGGGCAGTACTTCGATATTGACCTCGCCTGCCGTCAGCTCGCTGACCGTAGTGGCAAAGTCCTTGAGCATGACGATTTCGTCGGCTTTATCGCCCAGTACCGACTGCACCTTGATGGTGGTGGCCGCTTGTACGGAAAGTGACGTCAATGCGGTCAGGGCGACCGAGGCACCAAGCGTCTTGAGCAGTGTGCTGCGCATGCAGTTTCCTCCAGATTGTTGTCCTGGGTGCGGCCGTTGAACGGCAACTACCCGAAAAGCACGGACCTCAACAGGTTTGGAACTGCGGTGTGTGCTGTTGACGAGCGTGCATACCGGGCCGTGGTGTGCCCGGTAATGAGACGTAGAATCTCATTTACGCTCTATCGTGTCAAACCGTAATCGGATACTGCCGGCAGAATCAACTCAGGAATCCGAGATCCCGGACCGGGAAGTTATGGATGTTGGGCAGTACGTCCGACAGGGCGGATTCGTCCAGGCCGATCCAGTCGAGCAGTGTCGCGGCATACTGTGTAGCGGACGTCGTGGGCAGGATGCGTCCGCGGTGCACGGAGTCAGGTCCATCCAGGTCGAAACTGGGTAATGTGCCGTAGATACTCCCACCCTTGACGGCCCCTCCCATCGCCATCAGATGGTTGCCCCAGCCATGATCAGTGCCATCGCCGTTGGATACCAGTGAGCGGCCGAAGTCCGACGCGGTAAAGGTGGTGACGCTTGCGCCTTTTCCCAGGTCATCGATCTTCCGATAGAAGAAGGCCAGTGCTTCGGACAACTGCTGAAAGAGTTCAGGCAGCTCGCGACTCTGGTTGTCGTGCACATCGAAACCGTCCATGCTCACATAGTAGATCTGCCTGCGCAGTCCGAGTTGGTCCTGAGCTGCAATCAACTGGGCCACCATACTCAGTTTTTCCGCCAGTCCATTTTCCGCCGGCTGGTCGGTGAACAGACCGGCATTGCTTTCCAGTACCTGTCCCAGCTCGGCAGTTACCGAGATGGCATGCTTCTGCAGGTCTGCATAGGCCTTGGCGAAGACATGCTGCCGCGGCAGGTCGAGTACTCTTTCGAACGCTTCACGGCGTGGGCGTTGCCAGTCATTGCTGCCATCCAGCCCCTGATACTCCAGAACTCCGGATTCGGTGATGGTATAGGGGCGTCGGCCTGCACCGGATTGCCAGTAGTTGGAACCTGCCAGCGAAATCGAGGTGAGGTAGTCACGTTCCTGGAAGCCGGACAGGTAATCGACCGCCTTTGCACCCCAGCCATCCTTCGCCCGGTCACGCCCCTGAAGTTGTTGCCACTGGATGGCCTGGTCACTGTGGGAAAAAAGTTGCGCCGGAATGGCCACGGCATTGTTCTCGTACTGCTCTTGTGTGGTCGGTTCGATCAGCGTACCCACGTTGGCAATCATCGCCAGGCGCCCTTCATCGTAGAGCGGCTGTAGAGCGGACGCATCGGGATGCAGTCCAACAGGAGCCGCGCCCCCGTCCAGACTGATGAGCTGATGATGCGGTACGGCCAGGTGGCCGCGTACGGCGGCCAATTCCTGATGCTCATAGGCGCCAGTGGGCACCATCAGGCTGAATCCATCGCAACCACCTTCCAGGTAGACGCACACCAGCGCTCTGTAGTCGGTGGCAGCAAAACCCACATTGTCTGCAGCGCGTGCCAGTGTCAGGGCAGGGTGTGCACCCAATGCAAGTCCGGCACCTGCCAGAGTCTGTGTTCCGAGCCTGAGAAATCGCCTTCGAGTGTATGTGTTCATTCGGGTGACTCTGTTGTCATTTTTGTTGTTGTCATGCTCGATTGAATGCCGGTTTGCGGGTTTTGCCCATCAGCGTTGCCCATCAGCGTTGTATCGCGGCTTCCGGGGAGCTTGCAATCAGGAAAATGGCCTCGACTACGCGTTGTGATGCACCGCCGTTAAAGTCCCGCTGATTCATCAATTGCAGAGCCTCAGCACGCAGGCTCGGCGACAGATGACCACCCAGCAGCAGCAGATCGAGATGGTTCAGCAATGCTTCCTTGTCCGGTTCCAGGTTCATTTCTCTGCTGATGTCGATGGTCATCCGCTTTGCATCCACATCATTCTTGAAGTTATGTGACCACAAGGAGCTGGCGAGCAGGCGACTGGTGATCGTTATGACCGAGGTTTCGTCCAGAATCTCGAATTCCGGTGACACCAGGCCCAGCTCACTGATCTGTCCCGGCTGGCTGAAATCAGGTCTGAAAAAATTGAACACCGAAGGCGAATTCATGGGCGCCTGTCCGAGCTCCTTCTCCGCCCAGGCGTAATTGAAGTTGTAGTGGATGTTTTCAGGTTCAAATGCTCGCCAGAGATGCGTCAATCGCAACAGCGGCTCTTTCATCTTGCCGTAGGTATCCGGAGCCTCCAGATGCCCAAGGCGCGCTTCCCGGTGCATGAGAATGGCCTTGACAACACTGGCAAGCGATCCCCGTTCGCCATTGACGTTACGATTGAATACTGCGGCCACATCGCGTACGTAGCCGTTGCTCGGATTACTGGTGACCAGTTTCTGTATCAATTGCCTGGAGATGAAAGGCCCGACGTTCGGATGATTGAATACATTGTCCAGCGCAGCGTTCAGGTCGGCCTGTGCGCCCTGGTTTGCCGGCAGCTCACGGCCACGCAGCAGGCGCTTGGATCCGTTGTCATGATAGTCCGGCCAGGCCACCATCGGTGACAGGTAATCCTTGTTCTTAGGCCACCGGTAATCTTCGGCGTTGGCGTAGTGCCACCCGGTGAAGACTCGTGCAAAGTTCTCGATGATAGTCTGGTCATATGCCGGCTTCGGCACGCCACCTGAGTCAAGTTGCGGTGTTCCGTCTTCATTGAGCAGAACCTGGCCTATGCTGAACAGCTGCAGCAGTTCACGTGCATAGTTCTCGTCCGGCTGGATGTTCTCCCCGGGCTCCGATCTGCGGTTGCCTTTCATGCTCAGGTATTCACCCATGACCGGATTGAGTGTGACCTCGCCCAGCAAGTCGCGATAGTTGCCAAAAGCATGTCGCAACAGGATGTCGTAATAATTGGCCAGGCCAAACTGTTGCTGACTCAAGCCATCGTGTGCGGATACGACCAGTATCTGGCTCAACGCAAAAGCGACTCTCTGGCGCAGCTGATCCTCTGCCTGAATGGCATGTCGCCACCACACATTGACGAATTCATTCCACCGTGAACTGTCCGCCTTGCGCAGGCCGTCTCCGAGAAACGTTGCGGGCAGCTGCATCTGCTGATTGATCCAGGTCTCCGGCCCCAGGTCTCCTGCCTGGTGGATATCATCAAGCTGCGGCCCGAAAGTAGCCTGTTCCAGCAGGCGATAGGCATCGATCGCCGCCATGGGACCATCCGGGGCCGCGTTATCCACCTCGGTGGCCGGCATTGCAGGTGCGACTGCAGGTTCCTGTGTGTATAGGGCCACCGCACCACCACCTTCGCCGCATCCGGCCAGAATGCATGCAAGGCCTGCGAGTAGCATCGTTCTTGTTCTTGTTGTCATGCTCGCGATCTTGATTATCTACGAGGCGTGTAACGGCAGATAACAGGTTTTCACTGATCGCGTTTGATCGTGCTGTGAAGCGGTTGGCGAAGTACGACCGGCGGTGTGACTCAGGCGAGGTTCGCTTGCTCGATTTGCTCAAGCATTGTGGCTGGTCGGCGATAGTCAACGATTACCGCAGACAGCACCATTCCTGCGTTTCTGAAGAAAAGGCTTGGGAAGCCATGGGCGCCCAGGTCGTGAGCCATCCGCCTGTTCTCCTGCAGCTCTCTGTGTGCTGCCTCGCTGTGCAGGTATCGGGAAAACTGGTCGGTGTCGCACCCGATCCCGGCGGCCAGATCTGTCAGCACGTGCGTCTCCGAGGGGTTCTGCGCGTGAAGATAGTATGCATGCTGAATGGCGGTGATCATGGGCACCTCGAACTGTGCATCCTGCCCGGCCGCAGCCAATACTGCCCGGCAGGCCGGCCAGGTAGATCGACGCGGCTGGTTTTGCGTCCAGAAATCAAAGTTGAACCGAGTCCCCGGGATCACCTCCTGTATGCGTAGCCAGGTCTGTTGTAACGCCTGCTGCATAGCCAGTGGCATGGGCTGGTCACTGTCCTGCGCAAGCCCACCCAGTACTCGTTTCACACTGACCGATGCAGGCAGTTGCTCAAGTAATCCGTCCAGGGCCGGCTTGAATCCCCAGCACCAGCTGCACATTGGATCATGTACGTAGAACAGGGTTCCTTTCATGGCAATAACGCCATTTGACCGCAGTGCGCAGATCAGTCACGACGTCCTGAAACGGTGGGACGTCGTGCGAATGCCAGGGCTTCCTCATCCAGCGCAACAGTCGACTCTTCCAACTCGACCGGGTCCATGTCGCTCAGATCCGACGTTGATTCATGAGTATCATCAGTATCATCGGCTGCCGATCGCTGTTCCGACGACGTGCGGCCTGACGAATCGCGGCCTGATTTGGCCAGCAACTCATGGGCGGGCATCTGCACGGTCGCATCAAAGATCTCGACGCTGTTGATCGCGATGGTATCCGCATCGTTCAAGTCGCCGTAGTCCGTGTGCTGAGTGGTGCCTTTGGCATTATTGCCGGCCATCGACGTACCGACGAACGAGGATCCGGCAGACCCCTGTGCGGAACCGGACGAATTGCCGCGGTTGCCCAGTTCCAGGATTTCCCGATCCTTCTGCTGGATGATTCTTTGCAATCTGTCCTGGGTTTCGGCATGTTGCCGGTTCAATTCGATTGCCTCTGCCCGGGCTTTCTGGATACTGTTGTCATTCTTCTTCAGCGACTCGGTCAGTACACGATTGGTCGACTGCAGGTTCTTGGCTTCACTTGCCAGGCTTTGCAGTTGTTCCTCCAGGTTCTCGGCATCGGACCTCGCCGTTTCGTCCAGGGCCTGAAATTTCTTCTCCCAGTTTTCGGTTACAGCCTGCAGCCGTTTTCTGGCTTTCGATCGGTGCATCATCCAGCCACAGAACAGGCTGAGCACGCTTGCCAGCAACAGGCCGGCAATGAATTCCGAGTACAGGGCAAGCAAGGGCATGATCTGATTCATGAGCATCGGTATCTGTTGCATCAAAATGTAAAGTCGATCCTGCGGTTGATTGCCCGGCCTGCGGCCGTTCGATTGTCGGCGATTGGTACCTCCTCACCGAAACCCCTGGCTCTGAGGCTATAGACCGAAACTCCTTTCTCTATCAAGTAGTCACGGACCGTCGTCGCCCGAAGCAGGCTCAATTCCAGATTCTCCTTGCGTTTGCCGGTGGCGTCCGTATGGCCTTCGATGGAGACGACTGCATCCGGGAACCGAACCAGGACTGCCGCTATCTGATCCAGAATTTCAAGACTTTCTGCTGTCAGGATATTGGATTGGGACTCGAACAGGATGCGCCGGCTGGGAAGTTCTGCCAGGGCCTTTCTTAATTCAGCATCCCGGTCACTGACCGCCTGTTCAGTTACCGGCGGTGCTTCTTCTGCCTCCACTCCAAGCTCTGCAATTGCCATGGGCTCAGGTACGGCTTCTGCCATGGGCTCAGGCTCAGCCATGGGCTCAGGCTCAGGCTCAGCCATGGGCTCAGGCTCAGGCTCAGCTTCAGCTTCCGCCTCAGGTGCAGCCTCTGCCATGGGCTCAGGCTCAACTTCAACTTCAGCTTCTGCCTCAGGGGCGGCCTCCGCCATGGGCTCAGGTTCCACTTCAGCTTCCGCCTCAGGGGCGACCTCTGCCATGAGCTCAGGTTCCACTTCAGCTTCCGCCTCAGGGGCGACCTCTGCCATGAGCTCAGGTACAGCCTCTGCTTCTGTCTCGGGTGCAGCCTCCGCCATGGGCTCAGCTTCCGCCTCAGGTACGGCCTCTTCCATGGGCTCAGGCTCAGCTTCTGCTTCTGCTTCTACCTCAGGTGCAGCCTCTGCCATGGTCTCAGGTTCAGCTTCTGCCTCTGGCTCTACCTCAGGTGCGGCCTCTGCCATGGGCTCAGGCTCAGCTTCAGCTTCCGCCTCTGGCTCTACCTCAGGTGCAGCCTCCGCCATGGGCTCAGGCTCAGCTTCAGCTTCTGCCTCAGGTGCAGCCTCTACCATGGGCTCAGGCTCAGCTTCAGCTTCCGCCTCAGGTGCAGCCTCTGCCATGGGCTCAGGC
>JABDKN010000116.1 GCA_013002205.1 Granulosicoccus sp. | reverse complement strand
GCCTGAGCCTGAGCCTGAGCCTGAGCCTGAGCCTGAGCCTGAGCCTGAGCCTGAGCCTGAGCCTGAATATCCTCCGGATGTACATCCGGAAGCTGACATCGCATCAGACGCCGCTGACGCTGATCTGACATCGGTGCCAGAGGTGTCGGCCGGTGCGGCCGGTGAACACCAGAACACAGCAGTGCTGGGTAATCTCGAGGCCGCTTATCGAACGCAGCTGGAAGACTGGATCCGCCAGTTTCATCAGTACCCGCCAAGAGCTCTGCGGCGTAGATTGGAAGGAATCGTCGTGGTGGAATTTGTGCTTGACGATGCAGGTAGCCTTGTGTCGAAACGAATACTGGATTCCTCAGGTATTCCGCTGCTCGATGCTGCTGCGGAGAATGCGCTGGAAGCGGCATCACCCCTGCCTGCCCCACCAAAGGAGGTGGCTGCGCGCACCTTTACCATTCCACTGGCCTACCGGCCCGCAAGGTAAATTTCTGAATTGACAGCTCAGTCTGCTCTGACGAATGGGATACAATATCCGGTTTGAGGACTTCTGACTTGTATTCACGTTTTCCCTGGTGGGCTGTGGTTGCCATGGCAGTGGTGGTTGCTGCTTCCAACTATCTGGTAGCCATACCAATCAATGACTGGCTGGTCTGGGGTGCGCTGACGTACCCGCTAGCCTTTCTGGTCAATGACCTCGTGAACCGGTTTTATGGTGCGGCCATGGCTCGCAAGGTGGTCTACGTCGGTTTCGCGGTGGGCGTCATGCTGTCGCTGTCAGTGGATACCATCGAACAGCGCGTGGCCATTGCCTCAGGCACTGCCTTCCTGGTCGCGCAATTGCTGGACGTGGCCATATTCGACCGTTTGCGCGTTGGCAAATGGTGGGTGGCTCCGAGCGTGTCATCGGCGATCAGTACCGTGGTAGATACCGTACTGTTCTTTGGCATTGCTTTCATTGGAAGCGGCGCGCCCTGGTACCAGTGGGCGGCTGGAGACCTGGCCGTCAAATGGGCAGTTGCAGCGTTGTCGGTGGGTGTTTATGGCTTGCTGGCTACACGAGTCGTCGTTGCACCCGAGGAGGCAGGAACTGCCAGATCCTGAGCCTAATCGTCCTCGATAGGTACTGACGGGTCGCCAGGCAGATCTGTCGGACTGATGACAGACCTGCGTGCGCATGCACGTGGCTTCCTGCCAATTGGGGCTCAGGTAGGCTCGCTTGCAGACTGCGAGCTGTCTTCGAAACTGTTGATCAGCCCACGCTGCTGAGCCTCACGGACGCAGGAGGTCCGGTTTTTGACTCCCAGCAACTTGAACAGCTGTGAGGTGTGATATTTCACGGTGGCTTCCGAGATACCCACAATCTGCGAGATCTGCTTGTTGGAATTGCCGTCAGCCATCAGTTGCAGTACCTGGAGCTGCTTCTGTCCAGGTCTCAGGCCACTGGCGTTCTGGTTGCCGGTGGCCGGGATATCCCCGCGTCGCAACTGGTTGTCAAGTGCGGCAAAACGTTCGGGGAAAAAACGCCCCCCTTCAATTACCCTGCGAATGCCGTGGATCATTTCTGCAGCTGGTAAAGTCTTGGGGATGAAGCCGGAGGCGCCGTTTTCCATGGCGGTTCGAATGTACTTGTCATCATCGGATCCACTGATCACGACGACAGGAATGCGTTTGTCTCGATTACGCAGGCCGACCAGCAAACCGATACCGTCGATACCCGGCATGAACAGGTCGGTCAGTACCAGTTCGAAGCGCTTGCCAGTATCGACGACTGACAAGGCATGCTGTGTCGAGTAGCAGGCCGTTATGATGATGGAGGCATCTATTTCAGTCAGCATGACCTGCATGGCGTCTGCGACGAGTCGATGATCTTCCACCAGCAGAATATTCACGTGCACTCTCCGATCAGTCTGGTGATCGTGTTCAGCAGCTCATCAGCGATCACCGGTTTGTGCAACAGGGTGAATCCACTGGCAGTTGCATCGAGCAGCCGCGCGGGTGAAGTATCACCGGTAATGATCATCGCGGGTACGTCCATGTTGACTTCCTCTCTGACCTGCTCGATGGCCATATCGCCGGTTTGATCATCTCTCAGACGATAGTCCGCAATGATCAGATCCGGCACCCAGCTTTCAGCAATGATGTGTTCGCAAGCGCGTGCAGACGAATCGGCAATGAAGACATCACAACCGTGCTGTACCAACAGCGTTTTCATACCATCCCGCACATCGTACTCATCGTCAATTACCAGAATGGATAGTCCTGCCAGGTCAGCTCGGTCAGTATTACGCGGCACTTTGGAGCGCAACGCTCCCGGCTCGTCCCGGTTGGGCTGTGCCAGAGGCAAGGTAGCCTGAAAAGTAGTGCCCCGGCCCTCGTCGGAGACTATCGAGAGTTCGATGTCGAGCAGATTTGACAGACGTTTGACGATTGAGAGCCCCAGCCCAAGCCCCTTGCTGCGATCGCGCTCCGGGTTCTGCAGCTGGTAATACTCCTTGAATATGGCCTCCTGCTCATCCGCCGGAATGCCCGGACCCGTGTCACTGATGTCGATGCGGACATGACTACCCTCCAGCGTGGCTTTGAGTGAGACGCCACCCTCATTGGTGTAATTGATCGCGTTCGCCAGCAGATTGCCCAGCACACGCTCCAGCAGGACCTGATCGGAACGAACATACAAGCCGCTGTACTGGAAATCCAATTGCAGCTCGCGTTGATTCGCTTCGGGCAGGAAGTTCTGGTGAAGGTGGTCGAAAATCGAGTCCAGACTCAGTTGTTCCCAATTGACCTCGACCATGCCGGCATCCAGTCTGGACAAGTCGAGCATGCTGTTCAGTAACTGGTTGAGCGCCTCGGTTGATCGATGGATATTGGCCAGTATCACCTGGCCCTGATCGGTCGGCACATGTCGTTTGAGTACATTGAGATACAAGCCCAGCGCATGGAGTGGTTGTCTCAAATCGTGACTGGCCGCAGCCATGAAACGATTCTGCGCGCGCCTTTCAATGTCTCCACTGGTCAACTCATCCAGCGCAGTGGTCAGTTGGGTTCGGGTTTGTACCGCATCCTCGCGCAGCGTGGCAGCTCGACGAAAAATAGCCAGCAGGAGCATGATCGTCATCAGCGAGGCCACTAGGTAAAAGGCAACAAAGCCCCATAACGCGTCGTAGAGATCGTCCAGGCGCTTCTCAACACTGTCCCGGATACCTGATTGGCGATTGAACAACCGCAGGTCGATTGCATAGACCCGGGAAGAGAGATCTGTGGCCTCACGACTGATCTGCAGTACCTGGTGATCCTGCAGCGTCGTGCCGGCGACCATTGAAGGTCCGTAACTGTCCAGAAACCGGTTGATATCGCGCAGCAGATCCTGAGTCGATTTCAGTGACAACAGACTGCTCGGCCAGGAATCGTTGACCTGCCGAATGCCGCTGCTGAGAGTATCGACGTGCAGTATGGTTTGCTCCTGCAGTTCAGAGCGTTCCTGCTGATTCCCCTGGTGATAGGTCATCAACATCTGCACCAGGGTGTCTAAATCGTGGCCCAGCTGCTGAACGATATTGAATTCCAGTACGCCATCGTTCTGCAGCTGTTTGCGCGTCAGGTCGATCTGCACCAGGAGGAACAGGAGGATGGCAGCGCAGGCCATCGTCGCCAGTGCCGGGATCCAGACCAGCCATCGTTTATTCAAGGCCGGGCCAGTGTCAGCGGATACCATTCCAGACTTTTCAGGGCTTTTGGGGGGCGTTCCGGTGAATGGGTTCGTGCGCGTATGGACTGATTACACCGTGAGAAAATTATCACAATATACGGCGAATTGGCTGGAGAACCCATGCGGCGACCGGTATGTTCTGGAATCGTGCATGCCGGTAATTATGCGCGAAAAACCCGTGTTACGTGGGTATTTCACTGCCGGGTACCTGCCCACCACTCCACGATGGATCTACAGGACAGGGTGATCGGATTTGGTGTTTTCCTCAACCTCGATGAGATAAACAGGACGCCGGAAAATCACCTCTTTACCTCATCGAGGTTGATTATCCGTATTGATGGTTCATCCGAATAGGTCCACAGGCCGGCTTCTGTTCCCTTCATGTCGACAGCCTGCCGGGTCAGTTCAGGGTTGCTCCGGTGCAGCCGGCACTGCAGGTTTCGCCGATAGATCGGGAAGTTTTCTCAGGCTGTTCGCGGGCAGGTATTGATCATCGAAGATGTCACTTGCCGACGGCTTGCGGGTGAACTGGTATATCGAATCCAGCTGCGCGATGGATTTTTCCAGTCGCACGTCTATGGCGTCGCCAAGACCGATGCTGCGTACCTCGTCAGTGACGATATGATGGCCAATCGCCATGACCAGGCGTTGCAGCTCCACATCCCGATCCGCCCCCTCATTGCGTGACAGCGCATGTTCCACGGCTGCCGCAGGATTGGCGATGGTGGCCTGGTACCCGCGCACGGCCGCGCGAAGAAAGCCCTTGACCGCTCCCGGATTTGACTGGGCGAATGTGGGGTTGACGATGATCGCGTTGCCATACAGGTCGAGTCCGAAATCACTCATCAGCATCAACGAGATGTCCTTGAGCGGTACGCCTTGCGAGAGCAGGCCGAGATAGGAGGTAAATGAGAACCCGGTTATGGCATCCACTTTACCCTCTGCCAGAAGTCTTTCCCTGTCAGGGAACCCGACATCCTCGATGTTCACCCGGTCGTCCAGGATGCCGTTGGCCGCCACGAATACCGGCCATTGGGCAAACGCTCCGTCAAATTTCGGCGCACCCAGGGTGTGACCTTCCAGATCAAGCGGTCCGATGACACCCAGCGAAGGGCGGCCGATCACCGCAAAAGGAGGCGCACTGTATATGATGTAAACGGCCTTCATGTCGACATCCGGATTCTCGTCCCGCCACTTGATCAGCGAGTTGATGTCTGCGGATCCCATCTCGTACTCTCCTGATGCGACTCGTGGCAAGGCATCAACTGACCCTTTGCCCGGATCCAGTGTCACCTCCAGACTCTCTTCACTGAAGTACCCGTTGTCCAGCGCCAGCAGCAACGGTGCAGCCTGGCCTTCCCATTTCCAGTCGTTGATAAACCGGATGGCTGTTTCCTGGGCTTGTAAAGTGCTGCCTGGCAGGCACAGGCATGCGATCAGGAGCAAACGTTGGATCATGTCAATTCGCACGGCGATGAGTGGGTAGCTGGATAATCGGACCAGTCCGTTCAGGTGGGTATTCATTGTTCAGACTGTGGTGTTAAATCATGTCAACGATAGGAACGCGCTGGCGAAATCTCTGTTGTATACAACATTGTGGCTGGAGTCGTCAGTGCTGCACGTTAGTGTAACTCCCGGATGCCGCACTACGACCTCTGTCGAGGTTACCAAATGGGATGCGCAGCGAACAGTGCGGATACCAACCCGGCACCTGTGCCAGTGATGTTTTAGCGTATTTCCTGGTTTTCCTGGTAATCCTGGTTTTCCTGGAAATCCTGGTAATAACCTCAGAGACTGGAAAGATAATTCCTGCACGCTGAAGATGCTTTGTTGAGTCGTTCATCGAGCTGCAGGCAGGCACTGTCGAACCCGTCTTTCGAGTCCTCTTTGTCGATATCCAGCGGAGCTTCCAGCGCAATGACCACTCGGGAAAAGGGGCGTGGCAGCATGAATCGGTCCCAGGAACGAAGATGCCAGACGCCCGTGGCCTGGTAGGCCAGAGGCAGCAAAGGTGCCCTGCTTAACTGTGCGAGCATGGGCACGCCCGGTTTGGTCCGGTAGATGGGTCCTGTCGGGCCGTCGGGTGTGACGATCGGCGATACGCCATCCTGCCGGATGCACTGGTATATCTCCCGGAGCGCCTGGGCACCACCGCGTGTTGCAGAACCACGAATGATGTGCACCCCCTGATTGCCGAACATGCTGGTGGCCATGTCGCCATCGGCTGATGGACTGATGAGGTAGCCAAGCTTCAGACTGGAATCGGCGGCAGCGCGGTCGAGCAGGTAGCGAATGCAGAAAATCTGCTGCTGATGCCAGTAACAGGGAATGAACGGCGTTTCGGCGGCCAGTAACGTGTCCATGTGCTCCTCACCGATGACCGCCTCTACCCGGCAGGTCTTCCAGATCAGTTGGATGAGCCCCCAGACCAGCGGTGGAAATATCCTGGCTGCCAGCTGGCGGCGCCGTTGCTTGAAGCTCATGGGTTTGCCCTGGGTGTCCGGCGCGTACGGAAGTTGCCAATGATATACTGCACAGCTCAGATTATCGTTCCTTTCCCGTCACAAGCTCAGGGCCGTCCTCCTCGTGTTGCACACCACCAGCCCACCCAGGCTCGCGCCGGGACCGGATGAGCCGTTCGATATCAATGTCGACGATGAAACTTTCGACAAACTGGCCACCTGGAGCAGGGATTATGGTGATGTCATCGCCATCGAACCACGGCAGCGACTGTCCCGGGCCCTGGTACTGAACAATCCGGAGCATGTCCGGCACGTACTGATCGGCAATCACCGCAACTACAACAAGGGCGTTGGCTTCGAAAGAGTCAAGATGCTGCTGGGTAATGGCATCATCGTCAGTGACGGTGAATTCTGGCGCTCCCAGCGGCGCATGATCCAGCCTGTTTTTCATCGCAGGGTCATTGCCGGGCAGGCGCACATGATGCAGGCCTGCAACGCCCGGAAGCTGCGTGACTGGCAGGCCAAGGCGGCCAGTGGAACCGTGGTCAATATTACAGAAGAGATGAGCGAGCTTGCCCTGGAAGTCATTCTGCGGGCACTGTTCAGTAATGATCTGGATGCGCTGTCAGAGCGGGAAGGTGGCAATCCCTTCGCCCTGCTGGTAGAGGATGTGACGCGGGACCTGAAACTTGCCATGCGGTTCCGCGCGCTGACCCGGCACGTGGCTGACATCATGCAGAGGCGACGTTCGGAGAACCGGATCGAGCACGATTTTCTGTCCCTGCTGATGCAAAGCTGTGACAAGGAATCCGGTCAGCCTATGACAGACAAGGCGCTGATCGATGAAGTCATGACCATCATCGTGGCCGGGCACGAGACTACGGCTGGTACGCTCAACTGGGCATGGTTCCTGTTGACCCAAAACAGGCGTGTGGAGACGGCACTGCACGACGAAGTCGACGCTCTGGCCGGGCCGCCTGGATTCGACGAACTGGGCGAATTGCGCTATACGCGACAAATCATTGACGAGACACTGCGACTGTACCCTCCCGTCTGGCTGTTTTCACGCAAGGCCATCAGTGACGATACACTAGTGCATGAACCGGAAGATGTGCAGGTACCTGCGGGTACGGATATCTTCCTGTGCCCGTACCTGTTACACCGCGACGAGCGATACTGGGAAGCTCCGGAAGAGTTCCTGCCCGAACGCTTCGGTGATGAGCAGATCAAGGAGCGCAACCGCCACGTTTATTATCCTTTTTCGCTGGGATCAAGACGCTGTATCGGTGAGTTTTTCTCCATCGTCGACATGCAGTTGCACCTGGGCTTGCTGTCACGCCATATCAGGTTCAAGCACGTACCTGACAAACCGGTGTTGATCGAACCTCACATCAACCTGCGCTCGCGACACAGTATTCTGTTGATGCCCGAATCGCGATAAGTTCCGTTTCGTCTTTTACCGACCTCATCCGGTTCCAATTACCGCCATGATCTATAAAACGCTAACCGAAGTGCTGCTCGACCGGGCTGACAGTGAGCGTGCCATCCACTTCATCGAAGGACAGGGGCAGCGGACCGAGGTGTCATATCCGCAGTTTCTGTCACGTGCCCTCGACAGGCTGGCACATTTACAGTCAGCCGGCATGGAACCTGGCAGCCACCTGATCATCCAGACCAACGACAATGCGCATTTTCTGGAGGCGCTCTGGGCATGCCTGTTGGGTGGCATCACGGCTGTACCGGTCTCCGGTGGCAACAGCGCGGAACATCGGTTCAAGCTGTTCAGGATAGCGTCGAAGTTTCCACGACCGGGGTTGTTTACCAATGCGGCCAACCAGGGAAGACTCAGCGAATTCGCCGCGAAAGAGGGGCTGCAGCAGGCGTTCTCAAGCCTGGCTGAACGATCCGTGATCTCCGATCAGCCTGTCCCGTCTGCCACAACAGCCGTGGTGCATGATGCGCAAGAGAACGATACCGCGTTCATTCAGTTTTCATCGGGATCGACCAGCGCGCCGAAAGGGGTGGTTCTGACACATCGAAATCTGCTGACCAATCTGCGGGATATCGTCGACGGTGCTCGCATGGGACCGAATGATCATCAGTTCAGCTGGATGCCACTGACCCATGACATGGGGCTGATCGGCTTTCACCTGAACCCCGTGCACATGGACAACAGTCATTCTCTGATGCCGACCGATCTTTTCGTGCGCCGGCCTGCAGCCTGGCTCGATGAAGTAGCCGAAATAAGGGCGACGATCACCTGTTCTCCCAACTTCGGCTACCAGCATCTGCTCAAGTCCTTCAAACCTGAACGGCACCGCGACCTGGACCTGTCATGCCTGCGCCTGATTTTCAATGGTGCGGAACCGATCTCGGTGTCTCTCTGCCGCCGTTTCATGCAGACCCTGGCACCTGCCGGCCTTGCGACCCGGTCGATGTATCCGGTCTATGGTCTGGCCGAGGCCAGCCTTGCCGTGACCTTTCCGGATCTGCAGGAACCGTTTGGCTCGCTGGTCATCAATCGCAGTACCCTGGGCATCGGACAGAGCGTAGAGATACTGGACTCACGGACGGGCTTTGCCGAGCCGGCAACGGAGGAGGGCGGAGACAGCGCTGATGCAGGGGTGGAGTTCGTTTCCGTGGGACGCCCGGTGGCGCATGTCGACGTTCGGATAAGCGATGCTGCGGGCAACCCATTACCGGACTCGGTCACCGGGCATATCCGCATTCACGGTGAAAACGTGACCAGTGGTTATTTTGAGGAAGACGAACTCAATCGCACCGTCATCAGTGACGATGGCTGGCTGGACACGGGTGATCTGGGCTTCCAGCATGATGGGCAGTTGTATATTACAGGTCGGGCCAGGGACATCATCTTCGTCAACGGACAGAATGTGTTCCCGCATGATCTGGAGGAAATCCTGCTGCAGGCCGGGCTGGTCGAGCGTGGCAAGCTGGCCATATCCAGTCAGCGCAGCGTCGATGCCGGCGAGGAGCAACTGCTGGTGTTCGTGCTGCACCGCTCCGATCCATCCGAACTGCTCGATGCGGCGCGTGCCATGACCCGACTGCTGAGTGAAGCTGCCGGGGTGTCGGTGCATGCGGTGGTCCCGGTGTCTCGTATTCCCAAGACCACCAGCGGCAAGGTGCAGAGATACCTGCTGGTGGAGTCGCTGGCCAGTGGTGAATTGACACCACTGCTGCAACATCCCGAACATGTTGCGGACAGCACGGAGTCTGACGTGTCGGAGGCGGAACATGGCGCCAGCACAGAGATGCAGTTACTGGCCATTTGCAATGCGCAGGTCGAAGCGGTGCGGGTTACTGCCAATGATAATCTGTTTGACCTGGGAATCAGCTCCCTCACGCTGGCACAGATTCACGCAGCGATAGAAGATACCTGGCCAGAGCAGGTGGATATCACGGATCTTTTCGATTATCCGACAGTGACAGAATTGGCACGTTTTCTTGATGAGCGTAACGCTTCAGGAAGCTGATCATGCCCTGGCGCACCTGCGGGTCGGCCGCTGCCCGTATGTGCGGTCCGGTCGTGGCGATCCATTGCCTGGGATCCTGGGCGGCATCAAACAACACCCGGCCGAAACGGTAGGGGATTACTTCATCGTCGTAGCTGTGAATCATCAGTTTGGGAATGCCGTCGAGGCCGGGGATGGCATCGATCGGATCGTAGCGGCGCCCTATCAGCCATTGCGCGGGGTATTGCGCACTCCAGGTCAGCCAGTGCCTGGATGCCACGTGGCGGGCAATGGTGCCGAACCGTGCAAATGCCGCCTCCGTGACCAGGCCATCGAACTGTTCGCTGAACAGTGCATGTCGATGGGCAAAGGTGATGGCGAGGCTGGCACCCAGGCTCTGTCCGTAGAGGTATAACGGACGCCGTTGAGCTCCTGCAAAAGACAGATAATGACTTATCCAGTGCGCGCCTGCTTCGATATCGTCGAACACCTCCGGCAGATCCGGCTTGCCCTGTGACAGGCCGTAACCTCGGTAGTCCAGTGCAAATATCTCATAACCCCGATCGACCAGCCACAGCGTGCTGCGAAAGTGTGTACTGACATTTTCCGCATTGCCGTGCAGGAAATACAGGGTGCCGACCGGCGGGCCTACGGGCCTGATCAACCAACCGTGCAGCCGAGTACCGTCAGCAGAGCGGACGAACACGTCACGATACTCATAGCCCAGCGTTGAGGGTACGGTGACATGCGGCTGCATGGGGAAGAAGAACAGACTCGTGCAGCCACTGCTCAGCAGCAACAGCAGGACGAGCAGTACCGCTCGTGCATATCGCCAGCATAGGTGGATATACTGCCTGTGAGAATGAATCAATGCATTGCCCAACCTGAAGTGCGCGCGGTGCTTCCCGCCCTGCCTCACCGGCAAACCTGATACCGGACCGAAGATAGATGATAACAAGCAGCGATAACCGGGCAAATGCCTTGATACGCAGGACGGCGCAAATCACCTTTTCCCGATGTGGATACCTCATCGAATTGTGCAAAGTGCATGAGCACCTGTTCACCTGCGCCCAGTCCCGACCGGGTCGAGGAGGCGACAGCAGTCACCGTGTACGGGTGACAGATGACGCTTCGGTCAGATTACCTGTCGTTTGGAGATGGCTCTGTTGCACTCGACAGGCCGATACTGGGCAACTCGCAACTCTGCGGACATATGGGGGTGGACGATGAGCGAAACGCATCGCAAGGTTTCGCGGCGCGGTGCCAGAGCGGCAAAGCGCGCATTGCGTTCCGCACCTCTGGCCGCTGAGGACAGGGCAGTACGGCCAGGCATGGAAAGTGGACGCTTCCAGCCACTGACGCCGCAGGACATGGACAGAATCAATGAGGCAGTCATGGAGGCGTTGTCCACGATCGGACTGGCACAGGCCATACCCTCCTGCATCGAGGCGGTTACCCGGGCTGGGGGTAGTTACAAGGATGGCCGGCTGTTTTTTCCGCGTTCGCTGATCGAGGACACACTGGCCAGCTGTGCCAGGGAGCTGGTGCTTTACGGACAGGTTCCGGAACACGACATCGAGATTTCCGGGTCACGTGTCTATTTCGCCACGGCTGGCGCTGCCGTTCACATAGTCGATATCGACAACTGCGAGTACCGCGACTCGACCCTGGAGGACCTGTATAACATGGCCCGTCTGGTCGATCGGATGGACAACATCCATTTATTCCAGCGCTGCCTGGTCGCTCGGGATGTGGTTGAGCCCGCAGATCTGGACTTCAACACCTGTTACGCCGCGGTCAGTGGCACAACCAAACATGTCGGTTCGAGCTGGGTCGATCCGTCGCATGTTACCCGGTCGCTGGAAATGCTGCACATGGTGGCGGGCAGTGAGAAGAAGTGGCGCGAGCGTCCGTTTGTCAGCATGTCCAATTGCTTCGTCGTGCCACCCTTGCGTTTTGCGGAAGATTCCTGCCATTGTCTGGAGACGGCCGTGCGTGGCGGCATGCCGGTCCTGCTGCTGGCAGCCGGTCAGGCAGGGGCTACCAGTCCCGCTGCGCTGGCAGGCTCAGTCGTGCAGGAGGTGGCGGAGGTGCTGGCCGGACTGGTGTTCGTCAATCTACTGGTGCCGGGGCATCCGGCAATCTTCGGGACCTGGCCGTTCGTATCCGATCTGCGCACAGGGGCAATGAGTGGCGGCAGTGGGGAACAGGCGGTGCTGATGGCTGCCTGTGGCCAGATGGGACGCTACTACGGCCTGCCAACCGGCATCGCTGCCGGTATGGCGGATGCCAAGCTGCCAGATGCACAGTCCGGCTATGAGAAGGCATACACCAACACCCTGGCGGCTCATTCGGGCGCCAACATCATCTACGAATCTGCAGGGATGCATGCCTCACTGCTGGGGGTCTGTTATGAAAGCATGGTTATCGACAATGACATGCTCGGTGCCATCAACCGCACGGTAAGAGGTATCGAGGTCAACGATGACACTCTGTCACTGCAGGTCATGCGCGATGTATGCATGGGTGGCCCTAATCACTATCTGGGCCACGAGCAGACACTGAACCTGATGCAGCGTGAATACATCTATCCGGTCATTGGCGATCGTACCAGTCCGAAAGAATGGGCAGAGCAGGGCAAGCCGAACCTCAACAAAAGGGCTCGCCAGTGTGTCGATGATATCCTGGGCACACATTATCCCCGGCACATTGACCCGGAAACAGACCATGCCATACGCCAACGATTCAACGTGCAGCTGCCGCTGGCTACGATGAATCGACAGGACCTCCGCGCACCTGGGGAGGACGCACTGTGAAATCTCAAGCTCGAGTGGTGATCATCGGTGGCGGCGTTGCCGGTGCCAGCGCCCTGTTCCACCTTGCAGAGCGTGGCTGGACTGACTGTATGCTGCTGGAGATGGACGAACTCACGTCCGGATCCACCTGGCACGCCGCCGGCAATGTCCCGACATTCTCCAGTTCACGCAACGTGATCAAGATGCAGTATTACAGCACGCAGCTGTTCGCCAGGTTGAGCGTCAATCCAGACTACCCCATCAATTATCACCAGACTGGTTCCATCCGCCTGGCACAGACGCCGCAACGTATGGAGGAATTCCGGCATGTCACGGCCATGGCCAATGCCCTGGGACTGGGGTACGAATTGTTGGATACCACGACGATGAAAGCGCGCCATCCTTTCCTGGAAGATCATGACCTGCTGGGGGCCTTGTGGGACCCGCACGATGGCGATATCGATCCGAGCCAGTTGACCCAGGCTTATGCCAGTCATGCGCGCAAGGCCGGTGCCACCGTTCATCGATTCACCAAGGTTACCGGTATTTCCCGAACTGCGGGGGGTGAGTGGAATGTGCAGACTGACAAGGGCACGATTCTGGCGGAATACGTGATCAATGCAGGGGGCTATCGAGGTGCGGAAATAAGCGAACTTGGCGGCAGGTTTCTGCCAATGGTCACCATGGAACACCAGTATCTGGTCACTGAACCGATTCCTGAGCTGGAGGCACACGAAGGCCTGGTACCGCTGGTTCGCGATCCGGACGATTCCTATTATCTACGACAGGAGAAAGACGGTCTGATACTGGGCCCCTATGAAAAGCAACCCCGGGCTCGCTGGACGGACGGCAGGATCCCGGAGGATTTTGCCTACGAATTGTATGCCGATGATCTGGACAGGCTCGAGTGGTATATCGAAAAAGCCTGCGAGCGAATGCCCATACTTGGTTCGGTGGGTGTCCAGAAGGTCATCAACGGCCCGATTCCCTACTCACCCGATGGCATGCCGTATATCGGTCCCGCATTCGGTCTGCAGAATTTCTATCACCTCAACGGATTCAGTTTTGGTATCTGCCAGAGCGGTGGCGCTGGCAAGATGATCGCTGAATGGGTGATCGATGGAAAACCTGAATGGGACCTGTGGGGCGTGGATCCACGACGCTATACCGACTATGCCGATCAACCCTATGTCGTGGATCGTGCCATCGAGTTGTATCAGCATGAATACGCGATCAACTACCCGGTGGAAGAACGCCCCGCTGGACGCCCTCGGAAGCTCAGTCCGGTGTATGACAGCCTGAAGGCCAGGGGAGCCCGTTTTGGTGCCCGCGGTGGCTGGGAACGGGCAACCTGGTTTGCCCGTGAGCAGGACACGGACGCTGAAGTTCCAACCTATCAGCGTGGCGTGTGGTTCGCGGCGGTCGGCGAAGAATGTCGTGCAGTTCGTGACACTGTCGGCTTGCTGGATCTGTGCGGCTTTACCAAGATCGACGTGCAGGGTGAAGGAACCAGTGCCTGGCTGGACTCACTGATTGCAGGCAAGTTGCCACGCGTGGGGCGACTGGCCCTGTCCTATTTCTGTGCCGAGGATGGCGGCGTGTGGTCAGAGATGACCCTGACCCGCCTGGCCGAAGAGCACTATGTGCTGATATCGGCGGCCGCTGCCAGGTGGCACGATTTTCAGTGGCTGCAGGAGCATCTGCCCGACCAGGGTGCAATAGCCATGAACGATATCAGTGATGATTACGGCACCCTGGTCATCGCCGGTCCTCGCTCCCGTGAGTTGCTGCAGCAGCTCACCAGTGCGGACCTGTCCAACGAAGCCTTTCGCTGGTTGTCCTGTCAGGATATCAAGGTGTCTGATATCGACGTGCGTGCGCTGCGGGTGAACTACGTGGGTGAACTCGGGTGGGAGCTGCATGTCAGGACGTCGGATCAACTGGCTTTGTACGATGCGCTGCTGGCCGCAGGCACGGCGTTCGAGCTGAAAGAATTTGGCATGTATGCGATGGAATCGATGCGCCTGGAAAAGAGCTATAGAGCCTGGAAGGTCGAGCTGGATCACGAATACTCGCCACTTCGCTCCGGACTCGATCGTTTCGTTGACCTGGGCAAGGGCGGCTATCCCGGGCACGCTGCGCTGGTGGCTGAGGCGGCGCAACCACTACCGGATGTATTTGCCACGCTCATACTCGATGAGACGTCCCAGTCAGGGCGTAGCCAGGACACCGATGCCCTGTATGGTTGCCCGATCCAATTGAATGGTGAAGTGGTCGGCTACACTACATCCGGTGGGTATGGACATCGCATTGGCAAAAGTATCGCGCTGGGTTATATAACGCCGGAACTGGCAGTACCTGGTACTCGTGTGGACGTCAATGTACTGGGCATTCTTCGTAGCGCCAGTGTCGTTGCGGAATCGCCATACGATCCGGACAACACCGCATTGAGGAGTTGAGTCTTGGTAACCAGGAAGATTGGTTCGTTGTCGGTATCGCCCACCGGTCTGGGTTGCATGAATGTCTCGTTCGGATATGGTGAGGCCAGCGATGCCACCTCCGAAGCCCTGTTTCGCGAAGCGCTGGACGTCGGTGTCACGTTTCTGGACACAGCCTATATGTATGGCGCAGGACATAGTGAAAAGCTGATAGGCAAGTCACTCTCTTCCGAGCGTCATCGCTTTGTACTGGCTACCAAGTGTGGCTTGTCACCGCAGGGTATCGATGGCCATCCGGATACGATACGGCAACAGTGCGAGACAAGCCTTGTACGACTGCAGACGGATGTCATCGACCTGTACTATCTGCATCGGGTCGATCCGGCAGTGCCCGTGGAAGAATCCGTTGGGGCCATGTCACAGCTCGTAGCGTCGGGAATGGTGCGGGAAATCGGTTTGTCGGAAATCAGCAGCGAGACCCTGCGACGTGCTCACGCGGTGCACCCGATTGCCGCCGTCCAGTCTGAATATTCCCTGTGGTCGCGTACGCCGGAGCACGGAATGCTGGCTACCTGTCGGGAGATCGGCGCAAGCTTCGTTCCGTTTTCACCGCTGGGACGAGGGTTTCTCGCAGGCTCCGCAAAGGATGTGTCGCAACTGGCGGAAAAAGATCTGCGTGCGACCATCGCCCGGCCACGCTTCGAAACAGCGGCGTTTACCGCCAACTCCAGGTTGCTGGAGCCATTCGGAAGGATCGCCCGTGAGCAGGGCTGCACCATGGCGCAACTGGCGCTGGCCTGGTTACTGAGCATCGAGAATCAGACACTGGTGCCGATACCAGGCACCCGGAACATTCAGCATATGCGAGACAATGCACGCTCTGCCGATATCCGGTTGGAAGAAGCTACCGTGCAGGCCCTGGACGCGTTGATCAACGAATCGACGGTGACCGGTACGCGTTACACGGCTGAACGGATGGCAGAGGCCGACAGCGAACGGGATGTGGTGTCCGGCGATGTCACAGCTCACTGACCGCTCAGAAGTAGAAGCGTAATTCCACGGAACTGGCGAGGGTGGTGTCTATACCCCGAGACTTGCGAACCGAGCCGGACAGGTTCAGGGATAGCTGCTCATGCAGGGCGATTCCTGCCCAGAGTTCGCCTGTCAGTTCATAGTAGGGTCCGTCTATCTGGCGACGAGCGTTCAGTTCGATTCCCGTGCGTGCGCCGGTCTCAGGTTCCCAGTGCGCACCGGCGCTGGCACCGAGCCGCAGTTGTTGTCGGCTGTCGAACGCCGGTGCATCGACGATGTCGCTTTCGCCAAAAATAAACGCTACCGGTCCCCCTGCTTCCTTCTGGAAGGCGGCACCCGCACCTACGTTAAAGGTGAACTCATGCCTCGCATCGGCAGTCCTGCGTTGCCAGTCCAGACGCGTGTGCCAGGAGATCGGCTTGAAGAATTCTCCGCGAGGTTCGATGGATTCTATGCGTATCAGCGTGAATCGGCGCACAAAGCTCCTGTCGTCTTCGAGATCCCTGGCCACTCCGATCAGGCCGAGTTGAATGGCAGCCTTGTCGTCGAACGCTGCACTTGGATCGCGGAAATCATGGTATGCAGGTCGTAGTTGCAGTTCGGCGATGGGCGGACCGTTCTCTGTTTCATGGTAAAGCACGCTGAGCCGCGCAGTGCCGTGTCCTGCATCCGGGGCTGCTGCCGGCGGGACAACATCGGGCTGGATGGTCCGTATTCCCAATTTGCTGCGTCGAGACAGAATCGTACGTTCCCGATCATTGCTGCCTTGTGCGCTGGGATTCGACTTCAGTCTGTCATAGCGCTCGTAATCGGATAACAGATCAAGTACGTTGGCCTGGCCGGCGGCATCCAGTGCTGCCAGGGATTCATCCAGTCCATGCAAGTCAGTGGCAAGCGCATCCAGGGCCATACTGGCT
>JABDKN010000107.1 GCA_013002205.1 Granulosicoccus sp. | reverse complement strand
CGCACCCTGCGGTGTGATATTGTCTTTCACTGGAAGGTCCTTGTGTGTGTGAAACTGCTAGTCGCATAGTGTTTCTATCACATTCGTGACCTTCTTTTCGTTTCAGCGGTGAATAATCCCGGTTAATGCTCTTGGTTTTCTGCTCAGCCACCAAAGGACATGAACACAACCGAAAAACAGCAAGATTCCTCTAAATTCTGTGATGCTTAAGAGGCAGCATCAAACATTCCAGCAAGTCCGGCCACATGAAAACCGGCCATGAACAGTGTGCCAAAGATCCCCAGGATCAGACACCCGGCCAGACCGCCCACTTGCCAGCCGAAGCTGAAAAAGAAGAGTGTCCAGATGAGCATGAACAGGCCCAGCACAATCAGTCCCAGGTACGGGATATAGATACTCACGAATAGCCCGAAAAATACCGCCAGTCCGAAGTTTGATGATTCCGTTACGGTGCCAACAAGCAGTGCCGCGATGGCAATTTCAGCAATGAGAAACGAAGACATTCTGGCATTGCCCTGAGCCTGGACAATAGCGCGACGTGTTTGGTGCATGACTCGATTCTCCGGCTATAGCCTTGCTCGATTGCGCTCCTGAGTATCAGGTGAAGCGATCCTTTGTCTCCAGAACCTATGCGCATTGAGAAAAGTCGGGAGCCACTCCGGGCCCCCATAAAAAAGCTTTTCTCAATAAACTCAGCGGCTGACAGGGTCAATCCACACGGTTGTGCCGATGCATAACCAGATCACCCAGGCTAGCCTGGACACCAGAACCAGACTCGCGCGCAACTGGGTACTCACGGATTGCCCTCCAGAACCTGCCAGGAGATCAACACACGACTCGCAAACATCCTAACATAATACTGTAAATATATATAGCACTACAACTCGAATTTATTCCATCGTGCGAACCCGCGTCAGAGGTTCCTAAGCTTCACCACGTCGGAAATAGCCAGTGCGCCACCTCGTTCGCTGAATCAAGGCGCTTAGGCCCCTAACGGCCGTGCCCTTGCCCTCTCTCCAATGACTTCTGTTTCTCAATGGATCGGGCATTTGACCGTGCAGCCTCTGTAAAAGCTACCAATTGCTCCTTGTCCAGCGCGCCGCGCAGATCATCCGACTGTTCGATCTGACGAAATATCCGCGCTAGCGACTGGCGCAGGGACGATTCTGTGGTTCCCGGACCTGTCAGCTCACCGCGAGACAGTTTGGCCAGGTCCCGCTCCAGCGCCTGCCAACGCCCCATCAGATCACCAGCCAGCACTCGCGCAGCATGTGCCTTGACCAGTGCCGCCGCCTCGTGCAGCTTCTTCTCTGCCAGCGCCTGCGCCTCGTACTGGCGTTGACCCAGCTCACCACGGTAGCGCTCAATGGCACGGGTCTCGGCCTGTCGTGCATTACCCTGCGCGATCTCCAGCTGACGTTTCAGGGATCGCCACTGTGCCACCAGAGTCTTCGACGTCAGCAACCCGGATCGCGGCTTTGTCTGGTTGTGCCGCAGCAAAGCCTGCCGTGCCTGCTCAGCACGTTGGGTCAGGGGCAACAGCGCCCGTTCGTGCTGCCGATCCATCTGCAGCAGTGCCGCTCGGGTCGCCTCATCCAGCAATTGTTGAGCCTTGATCGCCGCGGTCGCATCCTCAAGTGTCGGGCTGATCGGCAGTGTAAATTGAACAGCCGACGTATCCGTGCCAGCGGTAGCCGGACGGTTAGACCTTTGATTCTCGGCGATGTCGGTAAACACAAATGGATCGGTGTGGTCCGGATCCAGTTCGATCCCGTGGCGTTCAGCCACATCGAGCACCGTGTGCTGTCGATTCGTCTGACTCACACGCTGCCCGAATCCCGCCGCACTCCCCTCTATATACACATCGAGTCGATCCCGATGACGCGACATCGCCACATAGCCCAGATGCTTGTCCATACGCGTTGAGCCCAGAACAAACGCCCTGTCCACCGTCATACCCTGGGATTTGTGGATGGTCGCTGCATAGCCAAGCTGAATACTTGAGTACTCGTCATAGCGCACGTACACAGGCTCCTTTCGCTCATCAACAGCGACCAGCATGGAGTCCCCATCCATCGATAAGACCGTTCCGAGAGTCCCGTTATTCACACCCAGCGTCCTGTCGTTGCGGGTAAACAGCACGCGGTCCCCTGCCCCGACCACCACCGCGCTGCTCTCAGCCTCCTCCCGATGCTGAAGTTGCCCGTAGTCCTCCGGTCGCAATCGCCACTCGGTCCCATCCAGCATCCGCACATGATGCCGCCCGTCCGCAAATCCGATATAGGTACCCAGGTCCTGGGCCTCGATGCCGATGGACTTATCCGCCACACCAAATTTGATCGCGTCTCCGGCTCGCAGGTCAAACGGCGTGGTCAATCCCGCCATCACCGACGGCGCCCTGGATCGAAACGGCTGCCCTGCCGCCACCACGCCCCGCGCCACCAGTGCCTCCCGGATCGCCACATTCAGCGTCGCCACATCCGCATTGCGATGCGCCAGGATGATCCGCGACGCCGAATCATCCCTCAAATAGTCGGTGACCAGTGAGCCCATGGCCGCCTCTGCACTCGGGTGTTCGTGCACATGCCCACGCTCACGATACGCACGCACAGCCTGTGCCCCGTCACCCCGCGCGAGATTCTGCGTGGCCTTGCGCTGCCACGCCTCTCGCTGCCGGCGAACGGTGCCAATCTCCACATACCCGTTCTGCTGGGCGATATCCCGGAACGGGCAACCGGCCTGGATCGGCTGCAGCTGCTCAGCATCACCAACCAGCACCAGCTTTGCAC
>JABDKN010000291.1 GCA_013002205.1 Granulosicoccus sp. | reverse complement strand
CCCTGATCGTCTCATTTGAGGCTATAAAATCATCGACTTCAAAAGGTTTAGTCGACGAGAGATTGCAAGGTTTTGCTAGAATACGCTCTGAGTCTTGCAATATCGGACCGCCCGATGAAATCCAATTCGGATCCTACATCGTTCAGGCCGGACTGGATAGAACCATTTCTCCAAAGTGATCTCGTCGACGCCCTCCGGTAGAGGTCAACCGACTCCTTTGGCCTCAGCCAGGCTGACAAACTTGCTGACCACGCCCTTGGAGATGCCACAGGCGGCAGCGATCTGCCGGTGAGGGGCGATCGTATCTGAGTGAGCAGATTATCTGCCGGGAATCCTGCCTATCTTGATCACATTGCGTGATGGTCAATAAAAAACCCCCTCAGAGAACTTGAAAGTTTTCCAAGGGGGCTGTCTCCTGTTTTTCGACCAAGAAAAATAGCGAGACAGCCCCAGTGTGTCATGACTTTTTGTTCGATGCCACCTTCTGGCAAGACCTTTCCAAGTTGGATCAATTCGCTGCAGAGCAGGTGCGTAAGGAAGGGTGCCCGCACTGTGGTGCCAGATTGCACTCCGCCCGGTACCCCCGAAAGCCCCGAGGCGTGAACCGTTCTGTTCTGGGTGAACAGTACGAATGCCGTTTCAGCTACTGCTGCGAAAAGGATGGTTGCAGGAAACGCTGTACGCCACCCTCCGTGCGCTTCCTGGGCAGGAAGGTGTATCTGGGTGTGGTGATCACGCTGATCTGCGCCCTCGAGCAGGGGCTGACGCCGCGTCGCAAAGCACACCTGATCGATGAGCTGGATCTATGGCCGCAGACGTTTGCGCGCTGGCAACAGTGGTGGCGAGAGCATGTACCCGGCACACGACACTGGCAGTCTCTGCGGGCGCGCCTGCTGCCAGGGTCTGGCGCCGAACCCTTGCCCGACGCTTTGCTGCGCCAGCTGACGGCTGATGACCTTGCTGGTCGTGTGAGTCGTTTTCTTCAGCTGATGATGCCGCTCACCAGCGCGTCCTGTTCACGCTCTGTGCGGCTTGATCAGTTCCCGCAGAAGATGTGATTTTCACCGCTCCGGCGGCTTCATAGACTCCAGCGTTCATTCATCAAAAATGCAGGAGTACATCATGAGTGATGAACGCATTGTTGATCGCTGGGCACGGTTGCGCTTTGCCATCATTGGCCCCTTGCTCGCATCCCCTCCGGGCAGCGGTGAGCTCAAGGCCTCGCTGGAGGCCCTGGCTCGACAAACCTGGACCCATCCGATCAACGGCACCGCCCTTCACTACAGTGCCGCATCGATGGAGCGGTGGTACTACAAAGCTCGCCAGGCCCAGGATCCCATTGCCGCACTCCGGCCTCGGCAGCGCCGTGACACGGGTGATCGACGACAATTGAACGACGCGCTGTGCAAGGCCATCGCCGCGCAATACCAGAAGCATCCCGGCTGGACCATACAGCTTCACGTGGACAATCTGGCCGCTCTGTGCAGGCAGCACCCGGAACTGCAACCGATGCCCTCCTATAGTACCGTGCGTCGTTACCTGCAAAGTCAGGGGTGGCACCGTCAACGACGTGTATCACAGCAACGTCCCGGTGCCCTTGCATCCGCAGAGCGGCGTGCGCGTGTCGAGGTGCGCAGCTACGAGGCGATGTACAACGACCAGCTCTGGCATCTGGATTTCCACACCGGTTCGCGCGATGTCATCACCGCCAGCGGGAGCCGCAAGCGACCACGCCTGCTCGGTGTTATCGATGATCACTCGCGCTTGATCTGCCACTTGCAGTGGTATTTGGATGAAACAGCCTTTTCTCTGGTCCATGGCTTTTGTCAGGCTCTACAGAAAAGATCTCTTCCGCGTGCCCTCATGAGTGATAACGGCAGCGCGATGAAATCCGAGGAATTCACCAGTGGGCTGTTCAAACTCGGCATCCAACACGACTTCACGCAAGCGTATTCACCCGAGCAGAACGCCAAAATCGAGTCCGTCTGGGGTACGGTTGAAGGTCGCTTGATGGCGATGCTGGAAGGTGTCAAGCAGCTTGATCTGGACAAGCTCAACGGGCTGACTCAGCTCTGGGTGGAGCACGAATACAACCAGCGCTATCACCGGGAGATTGGTGGCACGCCGATGGAACGTTACCGGCAGGAGCGCCGTGTGGGGCGTGAATGTCCGGGCAGCGAAGCGCTTCGTGAGGCGTTCCAACGCACCGATACACGTCGCCAGCGGCGAAGTGACGGCACCATCAGCCTGGCCGGTGTCCGTTATGAAATCCCCAGCCGTTACCGGCAACTGAGTCGGATGCGGGTGCGCTACGCGCAGTGGGACTTAAGCCATGTGCAGTTGCTTGACCCGAAGAGCGACACCGTTCTGTGTCGTCTCTACCCGCTGGACAAACACGCCAACGCCGACGGCCAGCGTCGCATTCGCGAACCGCTCGAGAACGGAGCAACACCGATCGATTGCTCTGACTCGGTGGCGATGCATTCCGATGACGAACTGCCACCACTGATGCGCCAATGGCAAGCCGAGTTCGCGGCCACCGGCTTGCCCCCCGCCTACGTCAAACCAGCCAGCAGGGAGGAATCATCCGATGAATAAGAAACTGTTAACCCTCTATGGTCTGAAATGGAATCCGTTTTCCCCGGAGCTACCCATCGAAGCGCTGTATGTCACCCCTAAGCTGGAGACCTTCTGCTGGCGAGTCGAACAGGGGCTGATCCGCGAAGGCGGCTTTGCAATGATCAGCGGGGAACCGGGCACGGGCAAGAGTGTGGCCCTTCGAGTATTGGCCGATCGGTTGAGCAAGATGCGCGATGTGCATGCCGGCTCTCTGGTACACCCCAGCTGTAATCTGGCCGACTTTTATCGAGAGATGGGCGATGTCTTCGGCGTGGAACTACGCCCCAGCAACCGCTGGGGCGGGTTCAAGTCCTTGCGTGAACGCTGGGCGGCGCACCTGGAAAGCAGTTTGTCGCGAGCAGTGCTGCTGATCGACGAGGCTCAAGAAATGCCAGCCATGGTGCTCAACGAACTGCGACTGCTCAGCAGTGACGCGTTCGATTCACGCAACCTGCTGGGCATCGTTCTGTGTGGCGATGGCCGGTTGAACAACAAGCTTCGCCGCGAAGAGTTGCTACCGCTGGGTAGCCGACTGCGCATCCGGCTCAACACCGAATATGCCGGGCGCGATGAACTGCAGGCCTGTCTGTCGCATCTTCTTGACAGTGCCGGCAATGCCAACCTGATGACCTCCGAACTCGTTCAAACACTCTGTGACCACGCCGGTGGCAATTACCGGGTGCTGTGCACCCTGGCCGCTGAACTGCTGGATGCCGCCGCTCGGGATGAACAAATGCAGCTCGACGAGAAACTCTACCTTCGGGTCTTTGAATCCCCGGCAGCCAAGAAACGCAAGTCCGCTTAAGTACATCCCAATCCACCAACAACGAGGAATACACCCATGCACGGTGATCATCAGACCCGGGGTAGCATGCCGATCTTTGAGGACATGCCAACCCTCAGTGATGAGCATGTCGCGGACCTGCTACAGTTGCTGCTCGGTCTTGTTGATGCATACGAGGACCACTACGCTGAAGCTCTGCAACGCTGGCGTGAACAACGCTACCGCGAGCTACACGAAGACGTCGACGACAAGCAGCTCAACCTGCCAGACATCCAGCGAATTGATGAATCATTCTGAAATGACCGTCCACTGATAACAAGCATGCTATGCAGCCGCTCGGACACCAGCGTGTCGCCGGGCGGCTGCAAACCCATCAGAAAGCGTGAAAAGCAGCCCATCAGATACCGTGATCACTCTTAGCACGCCGGAAAATCGATCGAAAGGACACCGAGCGAGCACTATTGCTTATCAAGCTGGCAGTCGGCGGTTGAATCGATCAGAATAAGTG
>JABDKN010000268.1 GCA_013002205.1 Granulosicoccus sp. | reverse complement strand
ATGTTTGTGCCAAAGTTACGTCGTGGCTTGATTTCCCCGATGGCCTTGCCCACCAGGGTCGAGGCAGGAGGAATGACTATCTCGCCGATACCGCTGTATTGCTGGTTCAGCACCTTGGCAAATCGATCCGGTTCGCCATGCAGGGTCCAGTGATACTCCTTGCAGAACGCCGCGACCCGATCGGGATCTCCCAACAGACCAAGGCGGGTGTTGACCCACACGGTCTCTTCACGATCGGGCGGAATCTTCACCACGTCACCGCTGTACAGTGCCAGCATGAACGGGGTGTTCTCATAGGTATCCTCGATCTGGTGAATGCTCATGCCCACCATCGGACTGTCGACCGTCACCTGCGCCTCGAGCAATTCCCCGCTGATGCCATACAGACTCTGGAAGTAGTCGTCGGTGCGCGACGTGCGGCTGGCATCAGGATCGATCTTGGGTAATACGAAGCGTCCGGCAACCACGAAATAAAGTACACCGGTTATGCTCAGGGCAATGCCGATGGGCAGTACCGAGAACAGGCCGAAGGGGGCCATTTTCAGCTCGCTGGGCAATTGCCTGTTTGACGATAGCAACAGATCGTTGAGCAGGATCAGCGGACTGGATCCGATCATGGTCGCGGTTCCACCCAGAATGATGCAGAAGCCCACCGGCATGAGTAAGCGGCTCATGGGAATACCGGTACGCGAGGACACACGACTGACCACCGGCAGAAACAGGGCAGCCACCCCGATGTTCTGCATGAAGCTGGAGGCCAGTGCAGCAATACCCGACAGCAGTGGGCTGATACGGTTCTCCGTCTTGCCTCCGATATTCAGGATCAACTGCGCCAGCTTGCCCATCAAGCCCGTCTTGTCCAGACCCCGGCCAATGATCATCACGGCAATGATCGAGATGACTGCATTACTGGAAAAGCCTGAGAAAAGCTCCGTCAGGTCGAGAATTGGTTCGATACCGGGCATCTGCGATACCAGGCCCAGTGTGACCATGATGATCATGGCGGCCACGTCTACACGCACGACAGAGAACGCAAACAGGTATACCGTCACGGCAAGCAGGAACAGCACGATCGCCATTTCCGCCGTAAGGACTACCGTATCGGTCATGTGTGAGAAGAGATCCTGGTTCAGGTTGTAACAGGTGAGGGGTCAGACCGGTGTTACAAGCGCAGGAATGAACTCCACCAACGGGTGACCAGCGCAATAAACACGCCAGATTTGTTGTTGCCAATGCCGGCCGGCGTGTAAGTGTCTGATACTGGTCTATAGTCTATCTGGTTCAGCTTTCGTTCTGCAGATGACAGTCTGTCCAGATGGCCAGTCGCAAGTGTACCAGCCAGGGTGCACGGCCGGCCGGGTGCGGGAGTCGGCGGTGACATGGCATTGCTCGATTCACACTATAGGACGGCCAAATCACAGCCCGGTGCGAGGCGAGGACACAATTGATCATAATTCAACCCGTTTTCAACCCTCAGATCAACCTGCAACTGTCGTTCAATGACTGATACGAACAGGAGCCGTGATTCAACACATGAAATTACAACTATCCAGCACGCTTCCATTCACCCCTGTGCAGCTAGATTGCCGACACTCCGCGCCGCAGAGGGCTGTCGGGCAGCTGCATGGTCTGGATGGCGCTCGGGAATACCGGACGGCAGTCTATGCGTTTCGCCATGACGAGAATGACCATATCGATTATCAGATTGACCCGGAAGAACGGGTCTATCTGGACCAGTTGCCCGATTCCGTTGCGACAACGGATTGCGCTTGCACTGCCTCGTCCGAGGCCAGGCTGCAGTGGGTGGAACACGATGATTCACTGACCTACAAGCCCTATGCCTTCCTGGTGATGAACGCGATGACGCGGCTGGTCGGTGAATGGGACGGGGTGGTTTACCAGACGCCCAGTGGTGAGCGGCTGGGTGAATCGGTGTGGAATGCAACCCTGCAGGTTGTCGATGCCTGTGTGTGTAACAGGATTGGCCTGTGGGTCATGGTCCAGCTCGCCGGTGAGAAGGGGATGCCGGAGGACCAGGACCTCGCGGCAACGCATCCATTGGGCTGGGTGCCGCTGCTGGCAACGGGGTCCCGCTGATTGCTGATCGCCCTCAGCAGGCGGCGATCACCATGATCTCCACCTGAAAGTCGGGCGTCGCCAGCCGCGGTGACTCGACACAGGCCCGGGCAGGTGGATTGGCAGGATCGATCCAGTTGTCCCAGACCGCATTCATGTCGGCAAAGTCATCCATGCTGCACAGCCAGATCGTGGCGCTCAGCAGGCTGGACTTGTCGGTACCGGCCTTGGCCAGCAGCCCATCGATCTGATTCAGGATGCCGCGTGTCTGATCGGTAACGCTCTGGCCCCTGGCGACCTGACCGGCCAGGTAAACGGTATCGCCGTGTACCACGATCTGGCTCATTCGCTGGTTGGAGTCGATTCTGCTTATGCTCATGGTGTCGTCAGTCCCGGTAGTTGGATGTATCGTCGGCGAGCGCGATGGTACACCCTGCCAGTCGACAAGTCGCTCAGGCGGTTACCGAAAAGACGGCGCCAGGCCCGGCCTCGATGCGCAGGGTCAGAAATTCCAGTCCGATGGCATACCTGGACTCTGTGACTGATTGCCGGCAGTGCCTGACCTGGCAGATGGCGACAAGTGCATTCATGTCCAGTAACAGTGTCGAGCCTGGCTTCACCGATTGCGTCGTCTCGATGGAACAGCCCACCGGTGACAGATCGTGCAGACATGCGAAACGGGGTGACGGCAATGGCCAGCAGGTCCAGTAGCTGACAGTAGCCTCGTGCTGGTGTCGATAGATCCGCCGCAGTTCATCCGATAGCGCACCACCTGGTTGTCCGGCCGGGGTGATCGGCCCCTTGCAGCGAACACAATGGTTGCCGGTGTCGTAGAGATCCAGCCTGCCGGCATCGGATGCATAGAGCATGTTGCAGAACGGGCAGCGTGCTTTCCGGGGCAGCTGGATTGGTGTGGATTCATCGTCCGCCCGACGGCAAGGGTCCCGGTCCGGGTGTTGATGATCATCTGCCGCATCGGCATCTGCCGGTGATGACGAGTCCTGCGCGGGTTCGGCGGGTTCCTCGATCCGAGTGCCCTGACGCTGCTGGTCGTAGAGCGCACGCCTGGCCGGGTCGCACAAGGTGTCGACCGCCTCGTTGAGCACCTGTGCCATCGAAGAGTCACCTCCCAGATCGGGGTGGTGACGCAACTTTTGCATCATGGCACGGTAGCTGGCCTTGATCACCGGACCCGGTGCATCGGCCTGCACGTGTAAAAGCTGGTAATAGTCGGGTCGGGTGTCCACACCGGACTAGCGGCTTACCAGCCCACGGCTGAAGCAAGCTGACCGGAAACAGTGCGCCGTATCGCGCGATACAGCCCCTGGAGCTGTTCCCTGATCGACCAGGGAACTGTCACGAGCCACTCCGCCCGTGCCGGCGCGGAATGTGACCGAGGTGAACTTTGAATCTGGCCGTCACTATTGCTAGTCTGCTTCATCCAGCTCAGAAGAGGACATCAGGATGCCGTCAATCCACGTTCAGACAAGCATAGACATCGATGCGCCGGCTGACAGGATCCGCGAGGTGCTGGTCGATTTTCATACCTGGCCTGCCTGGTCTCCCTGGTTGTACATCGAGCCTGAAGCTCAGGTGAGCTATCGCGGTGATGTGGGTCAGCCAGGTCACGGCTACGACTGGACAGGCCAGAAAGTGGGAGCCGGGGGTATGACACTGACGCGGCAGAGCAACGAGCGAATTGATTGTGATCTGCAGTTTCTCAAACCCTTCAAGTCTTCTGCAAAAGTGCAATTCGATCTGCAGGCAGGCTCGCAGTCCCGGACGGCAGTGACCTGGCACATGGACAGCAGCCTGCCGTTTTTCCTGTTCTTCATGGAAGCTTCCATGAGCGCGATGATTCGCTCAGATTTTCGCCGTGGTCTGCTGCTGTTGAAAGACTACGTCGAACAGGGTGCCACGCACTCGCACAGCGAGGTGCAGGGAGTGGTCAAGGTGGATGCGGTCGACTACGTGGGCTGCGCTGCCGAGACGGCAATGTCTGATCTGTCCGGCTCCATGCAGGAGACGTTTACGGCGCTGCACGACGGTTTGCGCCAGGCGGACATCCAGAGCGTCGGGCTGCCATTTTGCCTGTACGAGAAAATGAACATCAAGCGCGATCACTGCCGGTATACGGTCGCCATGCCCGTCGCCGCGGCAGTACCGGCGCCAGCACCGTTGCTGGTGGCAAGACGCGCTGAATGCATGGCACTCAAAGTGGTGCACACCGGTCCTTACCATCATCTGGGTAATGCCTGGGCTCTGTTGATGAGTGAAGCCCGGCACCGCAAGCTCAAGGTTCACAGGAATGCAGCGCCCTTCGAGTGCTACCTCGACGATCCGCAGAACACCGACGCTCAGGAGCTGGTGACCGAGCTTTTCCTGCCCGTACGGGGATAAAGCCGGTGCGCCGCTGCGTGGCCAGCGAGACAACCACGCCGCAATCGGGTAGCGCGGTGGCAGGCCTTGCGTGATCGCCTATGTCGTTGCTCACTGGCGTGGGCAGCATTCACTGGCCAGGTCATTCTGGCTTAATCTCGTGCTCATCCGGGTATTGATCTTCGGCGCACAGAATGTGCTGGATCCCGGAGATGGCCTTGATTACAGTCTCCACGCGCTGCCGGTTGTCAGCGCCACCGTCCTGGTTCATGGATTGCTGCTGCTCTGGCAGCTTGTGGGTGTCGTGCGTGCCGCAGAGAGCGACTTTGCGACACGCGGTAATCTGGGACTGGTATGGGCGGTGCAGCTGGGTGCTGTGCTCATGTTTCTGCTCAGCGCCGTGTATGCTCTGGGCGCCTTGCAGTGGATCATCGAATCACCGGTCGAGGAGGATCCTCTGGCACGAATGGCGCGTGAGCATGCCTCCAGATACCAGTTGACGGTTTCACCCTCAGGCACTGAACTGGCGCTGGACGGATCCATCGAATCGGGGATCACCAGTGCGGTTCGCCAGCTGCTCCACCAAAATCCCCTGATCTCGCAGGTCAAGCTGGCAAGTCCCGGCGGCAATGTCTACGAGGCTCGGGGTCTGGCACAGCTCTTCAGGGAACATCAGCTGAGTACCAGGGTCGAGGGCATCTGCAGTTCGGCCTGTACGACAGCGTTTGCCGGCGGCAGCCACCGCAGCGCCTCACCCGATGCTGCACTGGGTTTCCATCAGTACCGTTTCGATGCCAGCTACACGATCATCGCAACCGACGTACAGACAGAGCAGCAACGTGATGCTGACCTGTTCAGGAACTCCGGTGTCAGCGACTGGTTCATCAACTCGCTTTTCCAGCGCCCGCCGGGGGACATGTGGTGGCCTGGTCTGGACGATCTGCTGCGGGCGAACATGATTCACGAAGTCCGGCCCTAGAGTAGTCTGCGCAGCACACTTGAGACCTTACCAGGTCGGTATCAGCCAGGCTGGCCACCCGTTAAAATACGCAAAGCTGCTCCCGCCTCTGCGGGAGACAGCCGTTCCATGCATATTCGGATCAATGAGATATGTAAAGCTGGTTGATCACTTCCTCGACACCCTCGAAGTTAGCAGCAGCCATTTCGGCAGCATTGGCATCCACGCGGGTTTCCACGACACCGAACAGTGTGGCAACACCGTCTTCCAGTATCACGCTGACGTTACCGGTACCGACCACTGACTGAACATCGGTGGCAAGTGAGCCGGTGCTGATGTTGGCCGAGACATTGCCAGCCATGGCAGCAAAGAGAACCAGGACGCTGAGGGAAAGTGCTTTGCGTATGTTCATGATGGTAATTTCCTTAGTGTGTGAATCCGTAGAGTGTAAATCCGTAGTGTGTAAATCCGTTTAATGACGCTGCTGCGTCTCCTTCGGTGCCACTATCGTCTTGCGAGCTTTCACTGACCTTGCGGGTGGTTTACATCGTCGTAAGGCATGACCATCGGACTATCGTTGTAAGGCTTGACCATCGGGCTATTGTGATGGCAAGACACCAATGCAAATGAATTAGACCGTTTACTGGCTCAGATGGCCTTGCATCTGGCAAAATCGGTGGAATTCAGATCTACATGGAATCCCCTATGTCAAACCAGTCGAAAACCGTTGTATTCGACCACAACCCTGGCCGCAACTCGCAAACCTATGGCGTTGCTCGCGAGCTTGGAACCGATCCCGAATTGATCCATGAACCGTCGGTAGGTGTCATGGGAACCAGGGGAGACAGCCAGTGTTACCTGGGTGTTCAGCGAAAGGTTGAAGCCATACATGAGCGCCTGCGCCAGGCCTTGGGCCGCGGTGATGGGCAGATGGCACTGCGCCTGGTGCAGCCCGAGTACACCGTGGCCACTTCCGATGGTATGCGCAACGGCACGCGTGAAATGCGCTATTCGCTGATTGGTCGTGAAGTGACGCACGACACCGTCTGCGAGCACTTGAGCGCCAGCGGTCTGGAAGGCACCATCGCCGTGGTAGCCTGCGACAAACCGCCGGTCGGCACGCTTGCAGCACTGCTCGAACACAATCGCCCCGCCATCATCATGTCGGACGGGCCGATTCGGCCAGGTCGGGATTCGGTGACTGCGCAACCCATCGACATCGTCTCGGCCTACCAGGTGGCCGGCAGCACTGACAGTGCATACAAGGACCGCATAGCCCGGGAGGCCTGCCCCGGCTATGGCAGTTGTGGCGGCATGTTCACCTACAACACCATGCAGACGTTCATCGGCGTCGTCGGCATGCAGCCGCTGCACATGGTGGCAACGCCCTCTGACGATCCACGTCGCCTGGAAGAATTCCCGGCGCAACTGGTCGGCTATCTCAAGGGCTTGATCGAACGTGGCGATACGCCGCGTGACATCGTCAGCCGTGATGCGATCAGGAATGCCCTGATCGTCTCCATGGCCGTGGGAGGATCCACCAATGTAATGCTGCATGCCCCGGAGATTGCCCGAGCAGCGGGGTACGGTAATTTCTCCAGGGATATCATGTCACCTGAGGAATTCAACCACCTGTCGCAGTACGTCGTCCCGGTACTGACCGATGCTCGCCCCTACGGTACCTACTCGATGGTCGATATCGATGACAAAGGTGGGGTCCAGGTGATTGTCAAGGAACTGCTGGACGCCGGGTTGTTGTACGGTGACGCCTTGACCTGCACCGGCGAGACGCTGGCCGAGCAGATAACCAGGCTGGGCACGGCGGAGCCCGACGGTGTGGTTGTCTATCCCGTGGAAAAACCGTACAAACCAACCGGCGGACTGCGTGTGCTGGGCGGCAACCTGTCACCCGAGTTCAGCGCCGTACTGAAACTGGCGGGCGTTGAAGGTGGTCTTGAGGACAATCGATTCATTGGTACTGCGCGAATCTTCAACGGCGAACAGGATCTGCTCAATGCCCTGGAGTCGGCACCTGAGAGTTTCCAGAATCACGACATGGTGATCGTGCGTTACGAGGGTCCGAGCGGTGCACCGGGTATGCCGGAGATGCTCGACTCGACATCGCGTATCACGACACTGTGCCGGGAGCGTGAGATCGTCGTGGGCCTGATGACCGATGCGCGATTTTCCGGCGGGTCGGTGGGCCTGGTAATCGGGCATGTCGGGCCCGAAGCGGCTCTCGGAGGTCCCATTGCCTTTGTCGAGGACGGCGATGAAATAGTGGTCGATCTGACCCTCAACGAGCTCAACTGCCCGGCGCTTGACGATCCGGCCACGCTCGCTGCACGACAGGCAGCCTGGCAGCAAGTGGTGGCGGACAACAATGGCATTCATCCCCTGTGTGGCGAGGTGAATACCCGTTTGCTGAACAGGATGCGACGATCAGCCGTGTCTGCGGTGTATGGCGCCGGCATGCACCCGGATCGCCATGTCTGGGTCGCCCAGCCACGGGAGGCCACGCGTACTGGTTTCGTGCCGCAGAACAAATACCGGGAAGGGTCACAGAAGGCGTTCTGAGTCACAGGTTATTTTTTGTGGCGTCAGGGCAACGCTTGTTGTTTTTACGCCACGCCTGGCTATACTAGTGTTCCCATTTCCTACTAGCGGACACGTTTTCCCATGCAGCGGAAACAATTGGTCGTAGCGGCAGCAGCGTGCTGCCTGATGTCAGGGTTCGCCTATGCACAGGAGCAGATCACCAGTGAGCTGGATGCAAGTTTGCGTCTGGGCCTCGGGCTGAACACAGAACCTGATGCGGAACTGACTTTCGAGAATTATGCCTCGCGCATTCGCTGGAGTGGATCCGCGGATGCCGGTAAGGGACTCAAGGCCATCAGTTACCTGGAGTTTGGTTTCGACCAGGATGCGGGCGTCAGTAATACGCGTCACGCGTGGCTTGGCGTGGAAGGTGATTTTGGAACGCTCAAGGGTGGTAAGCAGTACAGTGCGTTCTATGATGCCGTCACCTCGGCAGTGGATATCGCCTACTGGGGCAGTTGCTACCATGAACTGTCCTGCAGCCGATCCTCCTCGGTGATCAAGTTTACTGGTCCGGAAGATGCCGATATCCAGTACATGGCCTCGACCATACTGGTCCCCAACGATACGGACAACGACTTCATCGACGGTATCGATATCGGCGCGAGGACGACATCCGGTGATCTGTCCATCGGTGCCGGTGCCACCCTGCTTATCGGCAACTCGATCGGCGGCATGGATCTGGGTACCGGAGTCGGCCTCGGTCTCAGTGTCAGCAAGCCTGTGGATGAGGCCACGGTCAGCCTCTCCCTGCAATTTGCCAATGAGGACTATATCGGTGGTGATGACAGTGGCTTCGTCATCGCCGGCACCTACAGCAAGGACCAGTATTATGGCATCGTGAGCCTGGCAGATTCGGACAATACCCCGTTCTACATCACACTCGGGTATGAGAAACCGGTCATCAATGACAGGGCATTCACTTATTTCGAACTGTCCGCCGTAGAGCCGGATATCGATGGACAGGACATCGACTTGCAGGCCCGCGCCGTCATGGTGTTCAACATGGACCTGTTGAGCATGGGCAGGTAGTTTCCAGCATTGATTCGCACTGACCGAGCCCCGGTCGTGGAATGACTTCCACGGCCGGGGTTTTCTCGTTGGTAGCTGTCAGATCGTATCCACCAGGTACGCCTCGAAGGAGCATATACACGTGACCAGACCTGCCATTCTCGCCCCGGCCAGCATGCCTTCGCTGGTCATCGACCAGCTTGCATCACGCTACGAGGTAATCGAGCTTGCCGATGCTGAGGATCGCGCCGCCACTGTGCGAGAATGTGCCGGACGAGTCCGCGCCGTGGTGACCCAGGGAACGCTCATCGATCGTGAATTCCTGCAAGCGCTGCCAAACTTGCAGATCGTTGCCAACTTCGGTGTCGGCTACGACATGGTGGATGCCAGCGCCGCCGCAGAACTGGGCATTCTGGTGACCAATACACCGGATGTGCTGAACGAAGAAGTGGCTGATACGACAATCGGGCTGCTGCTCATGACGATCCGGCAGTTGTCTCGGGCAGAACGATTTCTCAGGGCCGGGCTCTGGTCAGGCGAATCATTTCCGTTGTCGCCCACGTCGCTTCAGGGGCGTCGGGTCGGGCTTGTAGGCATGGGACGTATCGGCGAGGCTATCGCGCGCCGGCTTCAATCGTTTGGTGTTGAATTGTCCTATCATGCGCGTCATCGACGGACCCATCTGCCGTACGCCTATTTCGATGACCTGCTGGCGCTGGCGGCAGAGGTCGACACGTTGGTAGTCATCGTTCCCGGTGGCGAGCAAACACACCACCTGATCAATCAGCCGGTGCTGGCAGCATTGGGTCAGCAGGGCATATTGATCAATGTCGCGCGAGGCTCGGTCGTGGATGAGGCTGCCCTGATCGATGCGTTGCACAATGGCGTGATACTGTCGGCAGGACTTGATGTATTCGAGCATGAGCCGGATGTGCCGCAGGCGCTGATCGACATGGATCACGTGGTATTGCTGCCGCATGTGGGTTCGGCGAGCAGGCCGACCCGTAATGCCATGAGTCAGTTGGTCGTCGATAACGTGGTGTCGTGGTTCGAGCATGGTAAACCGCTGACACCGGTAGCGGAGACACCGCACTCCGCGCAGTGACACCGGTGTTCTGCTGCGTCCCTGCCGCCTGTATCGAGTGCGTCCGGCATGACAACTTTCTGGCACTTTTGTCACACCCCGTTGCACTTTCGTCGAGTCGAGGTGAAATCACTGGCAGCCTGGTGTTGCAGACGGTAGAGTTTGCGAACCTAGTTCTTATCAGCCGATGTTG
>JABDKN010000262.1 GCA_013002205.1 Granulosicoccus sp. | reverse complement strand
GGTGACTGATGTCGATTAGTACGTAGTCACCGGTTCCTTAAGAGTCTTAACCGAACGCAGCTCAGGTCCGCTGCGAATGCGCTCCATCCAGACGGATAAACACGACATGTCTAAAACAATAGCCAGGATCACTACTGTCCCGTTAACTTATTGACAAAGGATAGCTGATCGGGATTGATGGGTATTCTTTCGGTCGATCTACCGTGTAGAAGATCGTGAATGCACCACTTTTCGAATAGATTCATCTGCAGTAGGTTCAGAATCTGTTGCATCGATTTCTTCGATTTTGACAGAAACTTCAGATACGCAATAAGCAGGTAGACACACAGCGCAATCCAGATCTGTGTCATCACTGCATTCTTGCTGGTCCCCAAGAAGGACTTGATTTTCAGATTCTGCTTTATCCATTTGAAGAACAGCTCAATCTGCCAGCGTGACTTGTAGATCGCAGCGATCGTGCTGGCCGCCAGTGAGAAGTTATTGGTAAGAAACTCGTATCGCTTACCCGTCGTTGGGTCTCGATATCGAATACGGCGCAACGGTATTGGGCAGCGTTTCGACGTCATCACGCCAGTGAATTCAATCGTATGATCGCTGGACAGCCCCGTACTGCGATCAACTTCTCGACGCTCTACAATACGGGTTGTAGCGTTAGACTTGAGCCGGGCGACGAAGTAAACACCCTTGTCTGAAAGGGATTTGTACCATTCGTAGTCCGTATATCCGCGATCAACAGCAACAATACTGCCCTTTGGAAAATCCACTTGGCGCCCTTCATTCACCTCGTGTGTCCGCGCGTCAGTCACCGTAACAAATTCTGGCAGATTCCCCTTGTGATTCATGGCGACGTGGAGTTTGATTCCACCTTTGGCTTTACGAAATGATGCCCACGGAAATACCGAAAGGCACAAGTCAATCGTAGAGGCATCCATCGAATACAGTTCATTCTTGAATCGAAAGCCGTGGCCTGGCCCAACAGATTTGCAGCGCTTGAGTAACGTTGCGAACAACGACTGATAGAGCTCTTGCGGCTTGTCCTCATTGATGCGGGCTAAGTTGGATCGTGACAGTTTTGCCGAGCCAAGATGATACAGTCGCTGCTGCTGGGCCGTTACATTGTCAACAAGGTCACGCAGGCTACGCCGTCCAGAGAGTTGCCCTATGGCCATAGTGACGAATTGTGACCACCGAGAGGCGCTTCTGAACGTTCGACCAAAATGGTGCTTTTTTGCAAGCACCTCAAAATCATGTCTCGGAACCAGTTTCAGTATTTGAGAGAGTATCGTATTACAATGCGCCATGGCCTGATTTCTTCCTTTGCTAAAGGTGTTTCTAGACAATTCACATTGTAGCAAGTGGTTGAAATCAGGCCACCTTTCTCAAGGGCTTAGCGGGACAGTAGTGAAGCTCCCTGTAAAATGATGTGCAGGGCTGCTGAAATCTGCGCCCTGTTGTCAACACGACGCCACGTTCGTCACTTTACGAATGAACCGGTAGACGAACAACTGATACATCACGCCACAGCCACGGCAAACAGTGCACCCTGCGGGGCCAATATGCAGCCCTGGCACTTTGTCGCGGTCAAGGAACCGGCAGCCAGACACACAATCAGGGTGCAGCCGAAGGGACTCCTCGCGAGTTCGGCTTCATCGCTGGTCAACTCCTTCACTACGATGCTCGTGATGATGCTGGCAACGCTGATCGGTTCGGCGCTCGACGACAGTGTTTTGCACTTGGTGTTGGGCCCCGTGCGGCGGCCCACGCCTGACACTCTCTTCATTTGCTGTGCGCGTATCGTTTAGAATCATCGCCAGTTCCGCCTTGCAGGAACCACAATTGCTACCGGCTGACAGGCAGGTACCAATCTGCTCTACCGTCTCCAGAGCTTCAATCACGATTGCCTCTCTGATCGTATTGCGACCTACCGCATAGCAGGAGCAGATAACGGGGCCGGGATCGGGAATATCACCGCGTGCATGGCCGGCGAGGGCCCACGGGGCATCGCTGCCGGGCAGACTGACCAGGAAGTCGCGCATCAGTGATACCGGTTTGCTGTCGATGAACAGCGCAGCCAGCAGGGTATCGCCGTCAAAGAAACCGAGGCGATGGCGCTTTCGCGCGACGTCCTCGACACACTGCACGGCGGTATCCGGCAGGTCGAAGAGTGCTCGTGCATGCGCTTCCCAGCTATCCGGTGTCTCGAGTCCTGCCATCTCGCAGCGATAACCGGTGCTGGTACGTGCCCGCGCCCAGTAATCGCACGTGGGTGTGAAACGCGTCGTTGCGATGGCGAACGCGTACCAGTTTGCCGCAAACCGGCGAGCTGCAACCGTTGCCGCCTTGCTCTCCGGTTGCCCGGACACCGGATCCAGTTCGGCGGCGACCAGGGCGTCGATACGGGCCGTAGGTGCATTCATGCCAGTCCAGTGCATCGGCACGAACAGATCACCGGGCGCGACATCTTCGGTCTGGTGCAGCCGCAGTATGGCCGTGCCACAGGCGTTCTCCAGTTGCACGAGGTCAGCTGCATCCAGGCCCAGCCGATTCGCATCCGTCGGGTGCATGTCGACGAAGGGTTCCGGCAAATGCGCTGACAAGCGTGGCGAGAGCCCCGTTCGGGTCATCGTGTGCCACTGATCGCGCAGGCGGCCGGTATTCAGGCGCAGAGGATGATCTCCAGATCGCAGGCTTGCCGGCGAACGCGGTTGCAGCGGTAGCATTCTGGCCTTGCCATTCGGGTGAAAGAAGTGCCCCTGTGCGAAAAACCGGCCTCCCTGGCGATCTGGCGTCTGTGGCCAGCGAAGCGGAGCCAGTTGTTCGTAATCGTCGTAGCTCATGGCTGCCAGGGCCGAGATGTCAAAGTCCTTGCCAAACTCACCGGCAATACCGGACAGGGCGGCGTGTTCAGCGAAGATCTGCGCCGGTGTTTGCCATGCAAAGGCCTCGCCCCAGCCCAGGCGCTTACCGACTTGGGCCAGAATCCACCAATCGGGGCGAGCCGAACCGGGAGCTGGCAGAAAGGCACGCTGGCGGCTGATGGTGCGATCCGAATTCGTCACCGTGCCTGATTTCTCGCCCCAGGCGCTCGCTGGCAGCAATACGTGGGCCAGCCTTGCAGTATCGGTATCTGCTGTAACATCGCTGACTACGACGAACGGGCAGCCCGCGATTGCCTCGCGTACCTTGTCGGCCTCTGGCAATGTCACGGCCGGGTTGGAGTGAATGATCCAGAGCGCCTTGATACGTCCATCGGCCACAGCGTCGAACAGGTCCACAGCTTTCAGTCCGGGCTTCTCAGGCAGGAACGTCGCCTGCCAGAAGTCCTTCACGGCCGCACGGTGCTCGCTATTCTCGATATCCAGATGACAGGCCAGCACGTTGGCCAGTCCACCCACCTCGCGTCCGCCCATGGCGTTGGGCTGGCCCGTAACCGAGAAGGGGCCTTGTCCCGGTTTGCCGATACGCCCCGTGGCGAGATGACAGTTCAGGATGGCGTTGACCTTGTCGGTGCCGGCGGAAGATTGATTCACCCCCTGGCTGAATATCGTGACCACGCGTTCCGTGTCGATCCACAGGTCAAGGAATTCCTGCAGCAGAATCGGATCCAGCCCAGTGGTCTCTGCATCGCTGTCGCTCGCTGCCGCGAGAGACTCGTGCAGTCCGTCTACATGTTCTGCGAGATAGTCTTTATCCAGTGCTTTGCGTCGAGCGATCTCGACCAGCAGCGCGTTGAACAGGGCGACATCGCTGCCGGCCTCCAGCGGCAGGTGCAACGCGCCTTCACAGGAAGCGGTGCGACGCGGATCGATGGTCACGATGCGCGTGCCCCGCGTCTCGCGTGCGGCAAGCAGTCGCTGGTACAGCACAGGGTGACACCAGGCGAGGTTGGAACCCACCAGTACCACGAGATCGGCCTCGTCAATATCCTCGTAAACGCCCGGAACCGTATCGGTGCCAAAGGCGCGTATGTGCCCTGCCACGGTAGAGGCCATGCAGAGCCGGGAGTTCGTGTCGATATTGGCTGAGCCCATGAAGCCTTTCATGAGCTTGTTTGCCACGTAGTAGTCCTCGGTCAGCATCTGACCGGACACATAGAGGGCAACGGCATCCGGTCCGTGCTCGGCGATCACCTGCCTGAAGCGCTCGGCCACCCGGTTCAACGCGCTGTCCCAGTCACCCGGATTGCCATCAATCGTGGGTGACAGCAGGCGGTGATCAGTGTCGAGCGTCTCCGCCAGTGCCGTGCCCTTCGAGCAGAGCCGGCCACGATTGGCAGGATGATCCGGATCTCCACGTACGGCAAAACCACCCTGGCCGTCGGGGCGCGCGAGCACACCGCAGCCGACACCACAATACGCGCAGGTGGTGCGTGTTTCACCGTTCACTACGGCACTCATCAGGCGCACTGTTCCAGTACGGCCTCGATTTTCAGCAGCAGTCGTCCTTCATGGATCTTCACCGGATAGGTGGCGATGCGCCCTTCATCGGCACCGACAGTCTCGCCGGTTTCCAGTGAAAAAACCCAGTTGTGCAGCGGGCAGGTCACTTTACGGTCGTGCACGATGCCTTCGGACAGGGGGCCACCCTTGTGAACGCAGGTGTTCGACGTTGCATAGACTTCCGTCTCGCCGGTGCGAAAGACCGCCACACAGCCGACAGCGGTTTTCACTATGCGCGATCCACGCAGCGGAATGTCTTCCAGATTACCAATGTCTGTCCAGCTCATGTCGTGGCCTCCAATCTAAGTTCTGCAAGGGGTTTGTAGTGTTCGGCGCGATGACGCACATGATCGGCCCAGGGGTCTTTCTGATAGACGCTCTGGCTGATGTCGAAGCGTTCGACCAGCGCCAGGCGACGATCGGCATCGGCGAGTTCCGCCTTGACCCAATCCAGACCGACCTTGTCCACCCATTTGTAGGGACGATCCAGATACTTGGCGTTTTCCCGATAGAGCTGGATGAAGGCGGTGACCCACTCGTCAACCTCTTCCTCTGTACTGACGTCCACCAGGCGCTCGGTGCTCCGGACATCCATGCCGGCCGCGCCTGCCACGCCAATCTGGTAGCCGGAATCCACACAGACGATGCCGACATCCTTGCAGGTGGCTTCGGCGCAGTTGCGTGGGCAGCCCGAGACGGCAAGCTTGACCTTGTGCGGGGTCCACGATCCCCAAAGCTTCTTCTCCAGTTTGATGCCAAGACCGGTACTGTCCTGCGTGCCGAAGCGGCACCAGTCGGTGCCGACACAGGTCTTTACCGTTCTCAGGCCCTTGGAATAGGCATGTCCGGATACCATGCCGGCGTCGTTAAGGTCCGACCAGATTTCGGGCAGGTCTTCCTTCTGAATGCCGAGCAGATCGATGCGCTGACCGCCGGTCACCTTGACCGCGGCACCATACTTGGTGGCGGCATTGGCGATTGCGATCAGCTCGTCAGGTGTGGTCATGCCACCCCACATACGGGGCATGACCGAGTAGGTACCGTCCCTCTGGATGTTCGCGTGATTGCGTTCGTTGACGAAGCGCGACTGCAGATCGTCCTCGTATTCCAGTGGCCAATCGGCGAGCAGATAGTAGTTGATGGCCGGCCGGCACACATGGCAGCCGTTCGGTGTCTTCCACGCCAGTTCCTGCCACACCGCTGGTTGGCTCTTCAGTGTCTGTGACTTGATCAGACGCCGCACATCTTCGTGTGTCAGGTCGGTGCACTTGCACACCGGTTTCTCGGCCTTGACCTGGAAGCCATCACCGAGGCTGACCGCCAGTACCTGTTCCACCAGGCCGGTGCAGGTGCCACACGATGCCGATGCCTTGGTGGTTGCACGAACCTCGTCGAGCGCATGCGCGCCGGCGTCGATCGCCTTGACGATGTCACGTTTGCAAACACCGTTGCAGCCGCAAATCTCCGCTTCAGGATGCAATGCTGCAACGGCTGCCAGCGGGTCCACAGCGGCCGCGCCACCCCCCTGGAATGCCGGGCCGAAGATCAGGGTCTCGCGCAATTCCTCGATGTTCGTGCGGTCCTTGATCAGGCCAAAGAACCAGTTGCTGTCGGCCGTATCGCCATACATGACCGCACCGATCAGTCGATCCTGCTCGATGATCAGTCGCTTGTAGACACCACGTTTCGGGTCACGAAAGACGATGTCCTCTCGATTCTCGCCGTCGGCGAAATCACCGGCACTGAACAGATCGCAGCCGGTGACCTTGAGTTTGGTGGACAGCTCGCGGGGAGTGAAGGCATCCGCTTCGCCGAACAGTGTCCCGGCCACCACCCTGGCCTGGTCGTACAACGGAGCCACCAGTCCGAACAGTTGGCCTTCGAACTCGATGCACTCGCCGACGGCGAAGATGTCGGGGTCGGAGGTGCGCATTCCGGCATCCACCTTGATCGCTCTGCCCATGTCGAGTCCGGCGTCATGCCCCAGATGCACCGCAGGTCGGATACCGGCTGCCATGACAACGATATCGGTGAGCAGTTCGGTGCCATCGTCCAGCAGCACCTTCTCCACTTTGCCATTACCGGTGATTTCCCGGGTGTTGGCTTTCGTGAAAACCTGGATGCCCCGCTTCTCGAGATCCTTCTGCAGCAGGTAGCCGGCGGTTTCGTCAAGCTGGCGTTCCATCAGGTGACCGGCGATATGCAACACGGTCACCTCCATGCCGCGCATGCGCAATCCGGCGGCCGCTTCCAATCCCAGCAGACCACCGCCGATGACCACCGCGGTGGCGCCGGGTGTCGCGGCGCAATCGATCATGGCCTGGGTGTCTTCCAGATCGCGATAGCCGACCACGCCTTGCAGGTCGTGACCCGGAATCGGAATGATGAAGGAAGATGAACCGGTGGCTAGTATCAGCTTGTCGTAATCGACCTCGCCATGCTCACCGATCACGCATTTGCGGTCCCGATCGATGCCGACCACCTTCTCACCGAAGCGTGTGGTCACGCCATGCTCGGCATACCACCGGTCGTCGTGCGTGACGATCTCCTCGTAGCTCTTCTCGCCGGAGAGCACGGGAGAGAGCATGATGCGGTTGTAGTTGCCGCGCGGTTCTGCGTTGAAGATCGTGATGTCGAACGCGTGCGGATCGAATTCAAGGATATGTTCCAGCGTTCGGCCAGAGGCCATGCCGGCGCCAATAATGACCAGTTTCTGCATCGTTTTCTCCGTCTCAGAGGTACCAGGCGATCACGTAGGCGAGATCGGCCTCCTGGTGGATGGGCAGCGCGACCATCGAGGTATAGCCCGCTGGCAGGCCAGCGCCGTTGTTCTTTACATGTGGCAGACCCGTGCCCAGAACCTGGCCGATCGGACCCTTCCAGACGTGCGCCATGGGCGGATCGATGGGTGGGTTCTGCTGCGGCCAGAGCGCGCCGTGCCGCTCGCATAGTCCATCGATGAGTTGTGCGCTGCGTGTAGCCCCCACGCGTTCCGGGCGGGCATCCCAGATTTCGAAACGATGGGCAATCGGTGTATCGCTTGCCGACAGCAGTGTCACGACCGCGATATCACCGGAGGCCGTGGGGACCGGTATTCCAAGTCCTGTTTTCAGCCCGATTGCGGCGGCCTGAGCGCTGCGCATGAAATTCGATGAACGGGCGATGTCGCGCATCATCAGCGGCGTGTTGGCTGCTAGGACGGCACCGGGTAGCCCCTGGCCATGGGCAAAGGAGACGGTGCGTGAGGCGGACTCGAATCGAGTGGCAGACCCATAGTAGCCATCGTCGAGTGTGAGCCGTTCGCCGTCGTCCTGCCAGACCTCGATGGCGCCGTGATGATGTGTATCGGTACCGCACAGCAGCACCAGAACCGCCTTGAGTGTCGATTCCGCGAATACCGGCACCGCCACGGCACTGGTGAGACCGGCTTCCTCTGCTGCCTCGATGCGCTTGAAGTACGAGCCATCGAAGTGCTTCAGCACTACCGGTCGACCCTGTTGCCAGGCCTTGCCTGGCAAGCCTTCGCCGCAGGTGAACCCGCTGGCCTGCGAGGCAGTGGCGAATGCCTCCAACTCGCCGTAATCACCGTCAGCAAGGACCAGACGGTCTCCCTCGGGTACCCAGACCTCGGCGACCTTGATGAAGGTGGTGGCCTCACTGTCTATGCATGGGATCATGATACGTACCGTCGGTGTTGGTTTGTTTGCCGGGCAACTCATGGCTTGATCAGTATCTGCGCCGCTTCCACCACTATCCCGGCGATGTCGGCAAGGCGCCTGTTCGTACTCATGGCCTGTGAGCGCAAGGCCTTGTAGGCCTCGTCCTCGCTCATGCCGCGTTGCTTCATCAGCAGCGTCTTGGCCTTGTCGATGGTCTTTCGCTCCTCGAGTTGCGTGCGGGTCTTCTCGAGCTCATCGGCCATGCCGCGTAACTGCTGGAATCGAAGGATCGCCGCGTCCAGAATCGGTCGCACACGCTTTCGGCTGATGCCATCGACGACGTAGGCACTGACGCCGGCACGGGTGGCGCGGGCAATCGTTGCGCCCTGGTCATCCTGCGAGAACATGACGATGGGTCGGGGTGTGACACTCTGTATGCTGCGCAGGCTGTCGAGGGTGTCGCGTCCTGGCGACTCCAGGTCAACGATCACGACATCCGGGTTGCTTTCCTGCACAAGCGACAGTACATCCTCCCGTTTTGAGACGAAGCCGATCACCTGGCAATTCACATCGGCCAGCGCGTCGGTGATGGCCTTGCGACGCTCGTCGCTGTCATCGACCAGCAACACGCGCAGGCTCCGGTTGTAATCAGCGTCTTCGTCGGCGAGCACTTCCGGCTCGTTGAAGGCGTCGTTGCGTGTTATCGCCACGGCCGATTCAGGAGAGACCCACAGTTTTCGATGGGACGGTGTTGTCGACAGACCAGTCCGCCTTACCTGGCGCTGCCTTGTCAGAACCGTCAGCGCGTTCGGAATCGGATGCCGATACATCCGCCTTCGGCCATCGACTGATGGCAAAGCCACTGACGTAATCCTCGATGGCGTCGGGCTGGAAGATCCTGCCATCCATGAAACGGTCAGGTCCCATGGGGACGGCATCGTCGTCGGTCGGCAGCATCCAGGGAAGCTCGTGTTGACCCTCGGCCTTGTTGTCATCGACTGGATAAGGCAGGTGGAGCGCACGGGCTGCGGCTCGATAGGCCTCCGGTCGGTAGACCGACCGCGCAACACTATCGATGTTCTCGGCACTGTCGATTTCACCCCAACGCAGCATCTGCGAGTAGTACCAAAGCGCATGGGAGCGCCAGGGCATGTTGGCGGCATAGCGATGGAAGACGTTGTGATCCGGCGCTGCCCGGGTTTCGCCTACGGAGCTGGTGCGCAGTTGGCCGGACATCGATGTTTCCAGTACTTCGACCGGTACATTCACGTAGCGACCCTGGCTCAAAATCTCGCAGGTCTCGCTGCGGTTGTCGGGCACCTCCAACCAGGCACAGGCCTCCAACAGCGATTTCAGGACGGCATGGTGGGTGTTGGGGTTGCATTCCGCCCAGAAGCGTGTCACGGCAAAGACCTTCTCCGGGTGGTTGTTCCAGATGTCATAGCTGGTGGCGACGATGCGTCCGAGCCCGTCGCTGACGGCCAGCGTATTCCAGGGTTCGCCGACGCAGCACCCGGCAATTAGCCCGACGCGCAGGTAGTGACCGACCTGTGGAGGTGGCACGACAATCAGGCGTACATCGCGATCGGGATCGATGCCGGCATCGGCCATCCAGTAGCGCAGCAGATAGTTGTGAGAGGACTGCGGGAATACCACTGCGAAGCTCAATACCGGTCGACCGGCGTCGCGATCCTGGTCGATGACCGCTTTCAGCGCACGTGCCGCGCCTGTTGCACTGTCGATATCATCGAAGCCGGTGGCGATCATGCGCCCGTAAAGCTCACGGGAAAGCGTGATGGCATTGCCGTTGAGGTCCAGGCTGAGCGAGGTCACCATCGGTTGCGTGTGTTGCGTGTCGAAGGCCGTGGCCAGTGGCATCGCTGCCAGCATTTGCGCGCCGTCGAGCATGCCGGTGCTGACCTTGTCGCGAATGTTGGCCCAGGAGGACTCACGTGAGAGTTCCACCTGTAGCCCGTGGTTTTCGAAGAAGCCCTTTTCCGCGGCGATGACCAGCGGAGCACAATCGGTCAATGGCACGAATCCCAGCGACAGACGGGCCTTTTCCAGCCTGCTGCCACTACTGGTTTGCGTTCGCGCCTTGTCGATGGGGATCACATTACTGTGACTTGCCGCTGCGGGAGCCAGGTGTGTGGTCGTGCGAGTGTCGTCGGTTTGATCGGTTTCGGTACGCGATCCGCCCTCGCTCTGGTGACGTTCGTGCAGGAACTTCACGACCTCCGCGCGATAGTGATTGAAGGCCGGATCCTCGGCGAGCGCCAGTCGATCGCGCGGGCGCTCCAGGTTCACGTCAAGTATCTCACCGATGGTCGCCGAGGGGCCGTTGCTCATCATCACGATTCGGTCCGAGAGCAGTACCGCTTCGTCCACATCGTGGGTAATCATCATCACGGTGTTGTTCAGGCGCGTCTGGATCGCCATCAGCGAATCCTGCATGTGCGTGCGCGTCAGGGAATCCAGTGCGCCGAACGGTTCGTCCATCAGCAGCACTTTCGGCTCCATGGCCAGCGCGCGGGCAATGCCGACCCGTTGCTTCATGCCACCGGAGATCTCGTCCGGCTTGCGATCCAGCGCATGCGACATGTTCACCAGTTCAAGATTGTGTCGCGTCCATTCGTCGCGCTCTGCCTTGCTCTTCGTACGCTTGAAGACCTGGTCGACCGCGAGCCGTACGTTGTCGTAGGCACTGAGCCAGGGAAGCAGCGAGTGGTTCTGGAAGACCACGGCCCGGTCGGGGCCCGGTTCATTGACTTCCTGGCATTCCAGCACGACACCGCCTTCGGTCGCCGTCAACAGGCCTGCCACGATATTCAGTACCGTGGACTTGCCACAGCCGGAATGGCCGATCAGCGAGATGAATTCGCCCTGCTGGACCTTGATATCCACGCCCTGAAGCACATTCAGCGGACCCGCGTCGGTCTTGAACGTCATGCTGACATGGTCGATATGGAGATAGCTGTTCATGGTGTAATCCTCAGCGCAGTACCACGTTCTTGTCCCAGGAGCTGAGCTTCTGCAGCATCAGCATGATGCGATCGAGCAGGAAGCCGATGACGCCGATGACCAGCACGGCCACCATGATGCGAGCCAGGGAATTCGAGCTGCCGTTCTGGAACTCGTCCCAGACGAATTTGCCAAGCCCGGGGTTCTGCGCCAGCATCTCGGCAGCAATCAGCACCATCCAGCCGATGCCGAGCGAGAGGCGCATGCCGGTGAACATCATCGGCAGTGCCGAGGGCAGAATGATCTTCAGCGTCTTGCTGAACCAGTTGAGGCGAAGCACGCGGCTGACGTTCAGCAAGTCACTGCTGACACCGGACACGCCAACGGCGGTATTGATGATCGTCGGCCAGAGGCAGCACAGAGTCACGGTGATGGCGGAGGTCAGAAAGGACTTGGAGAACCAGGGATCGTCCGAGACATACGCGGCCGACACCACCATCGTCACGAGCGGCAACCAGGCGAGTGGCGATACCGGCTTGAACAACTGGATGATCGGATTGAAGGCCTGGTACAGGGTCTGGCTCATGCCGATGGCAATGCCCAGCGGAATCGCGATGAGCGTGGCGAACACGAAGCCTGTCATTACCGTCAGCAGACTGGTGAAGATCTGATCTATGAAGGTAGCCGGCCCCGTGTACTGGCGCGACTGCATGCGTTCGATGCGATCGGCCGGCTGGCCATCGGCAATGGCCTTGACCACGCGTCCCTCGAGCCGCTCGTGGAACTGGGTTGCCTTGTCGCGTTCGGCCAGGTGTTCCTGGAACAGCGTCACGGCCTGGCTACCCACCTGTGCCGGACCCGGCAATTCCCCCAGAGAGGTCTGCACCTGTTTGGCACCGAAGCTCCACAGCATCAGGAAGATCAACAGCGCCGTCGCGGGTACGAACACGCTACGACTGGCCGATTGCATGCTGTTGGCCAGTCGGTCACTGGCCAGAAAGTCGAGTACGCGAATCAGCGTCTGGTTCTCGATGGCAATGTGGTTCTGCAGATAACCGGACATGTCCGTTCCTCGTGTCAGTCAATGGGGTCACTGTAGGCCCGCCGGGTCTCGGGGCTGACGCACGGTAGCTGCTGTGGCTGGTACCGTGCGCCCCTACCCGGCGGCTGTCGTGTGTCGGGAGCCACTGCAATCATGTTGCAGCGAAGCGACAGCTGGTTACAACATCTCTTCTTTCAGGCCGATCGGGAACGATGTCAGATATTCGTTGGGCTTCGTGCCATCGAAGGTGATGTCGTCGATGAACTCGGTCTGTGGCGCGCGATAGCCGGTTTCATTGTCGAAGTCCGGGAACTCGTCGGCGCTCATGTGGCCTTCGGCGATGAGTTCCCGGGCGGCGAGCTCGTACAGGTCGGGTCGATAGACGGACTTTGCAACCTCGTCATACCAGGTGTCAGGCTTGGTTTCTGCAATCTGCCCCCAGCGGCGCATCTGGGTCAGGTACCAGACCGCATCCGAGTAGTAGGGGTAGGTCGCGTTGTAGCGAAAGAACACGTTGAAGTCGGGAATGTCACGCTTGTCACCCTTCTCGAATTCGAAGGTGCCGGTCATGGAGTTGGCGATGACGTCGTAGTCCGCCCCGACATAGTTTGGCTGCGAGAGTATCTCGACCGCTTCCGGGCGGTTGGCGTTGTCGTTCTCGTCCAGCCACTTGGCGGCACGCAGCAGCGCCTTGACGATCAGCACCGTGGTGTTCGGGTTCTCTTCGGTGAAAGCCTGGGTCAGGCCGAACACCTTCTCCGGGTTGTCCTTCCAGATCTGGTAGTCGGTAATGACCGGTACTCCGATACCCTTGAAGACTGCCTGCTGGTTCCACGGCTCACCGACGCAGTAGCCGTGGATCGTACCGGCTTCGAGCGTGGCCGGCATCTGCGGTGGTGGTGTGACCGAAAGCAACGCATCGGCATCGATCGTGCCGGCGATGTCGCCTTTGTGCGGCGCGTAGTAGCCGGGGTGAATGCCACCCGCAGCAAGCCAGTAGCGCAATTCGTAATTATGAGTTGAGACCGGGAACACCATGCCCATCTTGAATGGTTGGCCCTCTTCCTTGAACTGCTCGACCACCGGCTTCAGGTAGTCCGCCTTGATTGGATGCTGCGGCCGACCGTCCTCCATCTTCGGCACATGTGGCTTCATCAGTTCCCAGACTTCGTTCGAGACCGTGATACCGTTGCCGTTCAGGTCCATCGAAAATGGTGTGACGATATGGGCCTCGGTCCCGAAGCCGATCGTGGCCGCCAAGGGCTGTCCGGCGAGCATGTGCGCGCCATCGAGCTGGCCATCGATGACGCCGTCGAGCAGCACCTTCCAGTTCGCCTGCGCCTCCAGCGTCACGTACAGCCCTTCATCCTCGAAGTAGCCTTTTTCATAGGCGATGGCGAGCGGTGCCATGTCGGTAAGCTTGATGAAGCCGAATTTCAGGTCTTCCTTCTCGGGAAAACCGACCTCGGCGCCGACATTAAAGCTTGTACAGCCCAAGGCCACTGACAGGCCGATGCCGAGCACGCTACGCGTCAGGAGCCCACGACGTTCTGTGCTGTCAGCGACTGCGTTGCATGATACACGCACGTTCGTTTCTTTCATCGTTCAACCCTCGATCACGAAATGTCTGGCAAAAAAAAACGTCACGCCACCTGCCGCGAGATCGCAGTGGTGACGAGACGCCGTTGTCTCCGATAGTCAGCCGTCCGGGGCTGGCCTGTGATGATGTACTTTGGTCGGTGAAGATCCGGGCACCCGCCATTGGGTTACCGGCACGACTTCACCTGCCCGTGCCAACGGTTATCGCAATGGCTGTGCCAAGGGGTAAACGCCTGCACGCCCTGCTTCGTGGTGTCGGTGTAAGTAAATGAAAGTTGAGTGATTTTGACCGTGTTCACAGATCGCGAGCGGTGCGTTCACAGGTCTCTCGGCACGACTCGCTTCGGGTGAGCATCACTGAATCGCACAGTAATGATGCGCACCGTGCACCAGAATATCTCGTCAGAAAGTGTCGTGTAAGCGCCACGTCCATCTCCTCGCAGGCATGCAACTAGGCGATGGTGCACATGGGCAGCGACGACATGTCGCTCTGTTGAAGCAGCTGGGAGATTTCCCTGCAACCTGGGATCAAACTCTGCGTCCCCGCGCAACACGCTGGTTGCGGATGGCAATGTGGCCCCGTCGCGACGACTTGAGTCGGTTTGACATAAAATCGGAGGGGTAAACGAGTGTACGGCCCTCCTGGGCTGATTGGCGCCACGCTTCCCCTGACGCGCGAGGTGGTCGCCCAGGCGAGTTGTTCTCTCGAGCAACTTTCACAGCGAACACTCAGGAAACCATGCTCCAGAGAACCGCACTTCAGGAACGCCTCGAACTCTTGCTCGACATGTTTCGGCAAGCGAGAGCCCTGCGCCTCAAGATGATCATTCCAAGTTTACCAACCGGCATTGCAACGACACGGAGCTGATGAGTTCCATTCTCTCCGCGTCGTTGATCTTTCGTCCGCCATTGACCGAACGTGACTCGATTCAGCTACCGGCATCGACCTTCGAGCCAGAGCCGGTATCGCCTGCCTCCTTGAGCTCGATGAGAATCACGTGCGTTTCGCTTTGACCGACGTTGTGTCCGATATGCGTCTGCGCATCGGACCACATGACGTCACCCGACTTGAAGGACCTCTTCAATACCTTGCCGTCAGGCAGTGTCACTTCCCGTTCGAACGCTGATAACGCATACAGCACGAAACGCGGGTGACGATGCTGTTCGGTTCGATCACCAGGCTGGTCCCGATATTCGAGCACGCGAACCGCATCGTTTTCCAGAATTGTCCGGTATTTGTCCGCATCGGTGACGACCGGATCGGGTGCACTCTCCGAGGCGACTGTGGCCGTTGCCATCAGTGCGAGCAGAGCAAGCACCGGGGGACGGCTCGCGAACGAGCGGCGAGCAGGCCTGGAAGGGGTGACGCGTGAATACAGGAATGGATAAGACATGACAGTTCTCCTGCCGGCCACCGACCGTCGGATCGGCCCGCCGGGAGAAGATCGATCCGACTTGTTACAGGCATTGCGGCTGGCGTAATGTCGGCGGGCATGACCCATGATCAAGCCAGGCGACATAGTCATGACCTAGAGATTCACGTATTGCCTGGAAATCTATTCGACACACCGCCCACCCCACACCCCACGCGACGCACGAGTCGCGAGTCGCGAGTCGCGATCATCGATGATCACGGGGAACGGACAGACCGCGATTAGTGAACCGCGATGCGATTGTGCGGGTCACTGCTGTGGGTGTATACCAACCTTGACTGTCCACTTGCATCCCAATACCCCGGAAACACCGCTACGGTTGGCAGGAGATAGATGTGAAAACTGCCAGGATGAGCGCGTCTCCATCCGCCGACGTGTGTGCCGTTCTGCCCGGCAAGCTTCGCACACCCGATGCAACTGATGTCATCGCTCGACAACGCCTGTTCTCGACACTCGACGAACTCGAGCGTTACCCGCTGCTATGGATGGCCGACGCACCGGGCAGCGGCAAGACGACGCTGATTGCAAGTTATCTGGCAGCCCGTGAGCTTCGTCATATGTGGATTATGCTCGATCCACGTGACTCTGACCCTGAAACCTTCGTGCATTACCTGAACCTTGCCGCTGTCGCGCTTGAACCACGCTGTCGCGGTCAATTACCGGAACTCACGATTGAGGATCGACGCGACATCACAGGCTTCGCCCGACGGCTCTGGCGTACATTGGCAGAGCACCTGGGACATCATTGGTATCTGGTGCTCGACAACATTCACGAGATCAGCGACAACTCCGTTGTGCACCAAATACTGCGTGTCGCTGCCGACGAGCTCCCGTACGGAACCCGACTCTATCTGGTCGGCCGCTCGACACCAGGGCGAAGCTACGTGCGGTCACTGGCAAATCATAACCTGGTACTGCTTGAACGCCGCACCTTGCGATTCACCCTGGAAGAGACGCGCGAACTGCTGGCCATTCACGCTCGCGATGCGGAAGCGCCGACCTTTCTGCAACTGAGCGACGGCTGGGCTACCGGACTGATTCTGCTGCTCGCTTTTGACGAGCGCGGCGACGCGACGCCGATGAACATCGACGACACCAGCGTACAGCACGTGTTCGACTATTTCGCGAGCGAGGTATTCGATCGACTTCGCGGCAGTCAGCGCCTGGCGCTGCTGCGTGTGGCGATGCTGCCGCACGCCAGTTTATCGATGGCCGAAAGCATTGCCGGCCAGGCACACACGGCAGCCATGCTGGAGTCACTTGTCAAACGAAATCTGTTCGTCGACAAGCGATCGGGAAAGGAGCCGGTTTACACCTTTCACGCCTTGTTCCGACGATTCCTGCGAGACCGGGCCAGGCGACAGATCCCCACCAGCGAGCGAACCCGGCTGAGCAGGGTCGCCGCAACGCTACTCGAGGAAGACCATCAGCTGGACGCGGCACTCGAGTTGCTGTTCGAAAGCTCCGACCATGAAGCAGCGGAAGCGCTGCTGTTCCGGCACGCAGATGACTATGCGTTGCAGGGTCGCTTCAGCGCACTATTGGGCTGGCTCAGGGAACTGCCACGAACACGCCACGATACGCCGGAGCACCTTTACTGGTCGGCATGCTGCACGAGCGCCGACGATGCAATGGCAGCCGAGACACTGTACAACGCCGCCTACGAGCGCTTTACCGAGTGCGGCGATATGCAAGGGCGGTTCCTGGCTGCAGCCGGCTCGGCCGAAGCCGTGGTCTACCGTGGCAATGATCTGCGCAAGCTCGACCGCTGGCTCGATCTGTTCGAATCCGCGCCGCAGGCATGGCT
>JABDKN010000249.1 GCA_013002205.1 Granulosicoccus sp. | reverse complement strand
GGCTCATGGAGAAGTCGACAAAACGATAGTCATTCGTAAAGGTGGCTGAGGCTATCTGGGCAGGACTGGACCGGTTCCAGTTCCACCCGACCGTGCCGTTCAGCACACGACTTCCGGCCGTGCAGTCTGTAAAGATCAAGTCACTGACCAACTTGTATGCAGGTGGTGACACGCTGGCGTCTGTAGCCTCCGTGACCGTGCGGCTGACCAGGCCGCCGCCCGGGCAAACATGTTCAGTTGCACCGACGACTGCCTGCTGCGGCTGTTCCCAGGCAAGGGCTACTTCGGCCAGCAGGGCGATGGCGTCGACGTAATATTCGGCGCGGAGTAACTCGAGGCCGCTGGCCAGCAGGGTGTCAAAATTGCCTGCATCCAGAAGTGCACCCTGGTCGTCGAGCTGACCGCCGTTCGAATCCGGATCGGTGGCAGAGCCGTCAGAACCCGAGGAACAGCCAACTGCCAGGGCAGCCAATGCGCACAACGCTGGTAGATGTAATCTCACGTTACAGAATCTCGCAGATGAAGGGTCGCCGGATAGCGTAACAGTTCGGCGGACATGGTTGAGCTCAGGCGCACTCTCTGTAACCCAGCGAGGCAGACCCATCGTCCCGCTATTGCCTTTTTTACAGCCAATCCGCCACCCGGCCATCGGGGCAGGGTCTGGTGATTCAGCGCCTGGAAATCACCCGATTTGCGGAGGATTCGACACTTGAAAAAAGCTGTGTGATCCCCAGTTTTCCGTTGTGCCGAGGTCTCCATGAGAGTCGGTGCAACAATTCATATTGCTTCTATTGGAGAATACTGTAATGAAAATCGATCTGACTCCCCTCTACGCGAATACTGTGGGTTTTGACCGTTTCGGTTCGCTGCTTGATGCTGCTCTGAGCGCAGACCGCCAGTCGGCCGGCTATCCCCCATACGACATCGAACTGGTCGGCGAAAACAAGTACGCCATTACCCTGGCAGTTGCCGGATTCCAGGACAGCGAAGTCGATATTCAGGTAGAACAGGGTGTACTTACCGTTCGCGGCAGAAAGGAAGACCATAAAAAGGATTCCCGCTATCTGCACCGCGGCATAGCTACCCGCTCCTTCGAGCGCAAATTCAATCTCGCTGACCATGTCGAGGTTGTCAATGCACAACTGGACAATGGATTGCTCAAGATAGCGCTGGTGAAGGAGATTCCTGAAGCGATGAAGCCTCGCAAGATTCCCGTAGGCAACGTCACTCCGGCCATTGAAGATTCATCCCAGGCTTGAAGTTGATGTTGATCCGCTGACGCCCTGATTCGGGATTCGTCAGCCAGGATCGGTCGTAGTAGTACACGGCGGCGTCTTCATGACGCCGCTTTTTTATGGTGTTGGCACCTTCTGGAAGAAATGGTGTAGTCTGTCTGATAACTGTATAAAAAATCAGTTAATTAGTGTCAGATGAACAAGGCGCAGCAGGATTTTCTGGAACAACTGGCACTGCGCATCCCTCGATTGTTCGAGGTCATTGCACAGGGCAATATCAAAAGTGAATACATCGTCGGGATCCGGCGAATAGGCAGTCGGAACGTGCGCCTCAAGCTGGTCGCCGAAGTGGTCGATCCCGGGGCCAATCCGCTGGCCACCCATGGGCAGATGCGCACACACACCGCGCAGCGACAGACCGTTGAGCCGAACACTGCAGTCGCTGCCGGTGATGCAGCAGATTCAGGGAGTGGTTTCAATTCGGGGAGTGAAACTGCCACGCCACCTGTGCCACCTGTGCCAGCTGTCCCACACGCGCCGGCTTCACGGCACAGAAGGCCTCGCCGACGCTGAATGCGTCACATGTGTCAGCTGTCCCACGCTCACATACTCCTGGATGAGCTCAAATCTGGGCATAGCGATCATCGTCGGTCCAGCCCTGGTTGATGGCGACAAGTACCAGGCCGAGAATAAGAATGGAGAGCGCGGCGTAGAACAGACTGCCGCCGTCACTCTTACCCTCGTGCAGTACCTCGACACCCAGCGGTGATACCAGGTGAAAAAAAACAGCGCCGGCCATGACGGCCGAGGCCATAAGTCCGCCGATCACGTGAAACCTGCGTCGAGTGATACCAAAGAATGAGCCATTCAGCCGCGACAGAACCCAAAGTAGCGCAGGCAACAGCAGCACAATGGAGGTCAACAGCTCGAAACTGCCGATGACGTAGGCACCGTAATTGGTGAAAAGATTGCCGATGCCGGCTCCGAGAAATCCGCCCAGCCAGTTCCCGATGGTTCCGAAGATATGCTGGGTATCCGGATGTCCAGTGAACTTGTACGGCAATGAGCCGAGAAATACGTAGCACATCCATAACACGATAAGCCAGGAAACGATGGCGCGGAAATTTTTCATGATCAGATGCTCACGAGTATTGGCGTGTCTTCTCGTGAGACTAGCACGTCATCTGGAAGTTTCCCCGACCACCTGTCCGTCGCTGATCAGGCGTAGCGTTCGTGTTCAATGAACTTGTCAGCGACCTGGAGGTAGTTGATCCTGTATTCCCCCTTGGCGATGGCGGCCTTGATCCGCTCGACCTTGACCTTGTCAAAACGGCGATTACCTGTTTTCGGTTTGGCTGGTGGTTTGTCCTCGGTGGTGTTGCCATCTGGTTTCTCTGCGTCAGACTGACCGGAGACTGAATCCGGCACCGCACCGGGGTCGGTGTTTCCGGATGATTCAGGGGATGTCGAGGTCGATCGTTTTCGATGTCTACGCGCATCGTCCAACGCTGTGACATTGCTGCCCGTCTTGCCGCTCTCTGGTGGAGCCATGTTCTACATCCTCGTGGTAATCCTTTGGCCGACGGTCGTGACAGGTGTAGGCCGGATTATTCTAATTATTATGTTCTCCATCCGGACAAGGTCGGCAAAGATCGATTCGCTACGCCATTTCGCAGGTGAAACAGTTCCAGCAGTCCGAGTCCAGCGGATAATTCAAGGAATCGGCGTACACCTTTTATTATGTAACCCCAAATGGCTGGACAGACGGCCAGGTCACAAAGCAAGGGTTCATAATCGGCAAAAGGTCCTTATCTTCGAGAAAAACCCCCGATTGAAACCAATGCCGCCATAGATGACAAAATACTGTCAGTGCCGAAAAGTGACATGCGAGATAAAAAACTGGCGTTTTATTCGTCAATTCTTTGTCTGGACGCAAACTCTCTTCTATCCTCTGGTAGACCATTCAACTTTCGACACCGCCGCGATGCGGAGAGCGTCAAAATGAGTATAAAAAAAGAGACCCGAAAAATCCTGATTGTGGATCAGGACGCTGACAGTGCTCAACGACTGTCACATCAACTCGAGTTCATCGATTACGAGCCCAAGACACTGAGTTCACCCGAACTGCTGGATAGCCTTGGCGATCTGTCGGAGTACAACACCATACTGGTGGCCAACTTTCATGGCATCGTGCCCTGGGCAGAAAGCCTTCGCGCCAAACATGAGAACTGTCCACCACTTGTGTTGCTGCTGGGCACTCAGCCTGCCGATATCTCGCAGGAGGAGATCGATCAGAATTTTGTCGGCTGTCTGAAAGCGAATATCCGGTATGCCACCTTGTCCGACCTGTTGCACAAATCAAAGGTCAGAGGGACGGCCAATACAGTACCGAACAAGGAGGGAACCCAGAATCCCGAGCTGTTCCGGTCGTTGGTCGGAAACAGTCGCTCCGTGCAGCGTGTACGCAAGATGATCGATCAAGTGGCGCCGACCGAGGCCACTGTACTGATTCTGGGTGAGTCAGGTACGGGCAAGGAGGTGGTTGCCAGAAACATTCATTATTACTCCAACCGGCGTAACAAGCCATTTGTACCGATCAACTGCGGCGCAATACCCGGCGAATTGCTGGAAAGTGAACTGTTCGGGCATGAGAAGGGTTCATTTACAGGGGCGGTAGGTGCACGCCAGGGGCGTTTCGAACTGGCCGAAGGTGGCACGATTTTCCTGGACGAGATAGGTGACATGCCCTTGAACATGCAGGTGAAGCTGCTGCGGGTCATCCAGGAGCGCTCATTCGAACGTGTCGGCAGCAACAAGAGCATCAAGAGTGATGTTCGAATCGTGGCCGCTACCCATCGCGACCTGGAAGTGCTCATCGAGGACGGACGCTTTCGTGAAGATCTGTACTACAGACTCAACGTCTTCCCCATCGAGATGCCACCGCTGAGCAGCCGTGCCGAGGATCTTCCGCTGCTGGTCAACGAACTGATTACACGCCTGGAGCACGAAAAGAAATCATCAGTGCGTCTGACACCTGCAGCCATGATGGCGCTGTGCAACTACGACTGGCCTGGTAACGTTCGAGAGTTGGCCAATTTGATGGAACGGCTGACCATCCTGCATCCATACGGGGTAGTCGACGCCGCCGATCTGCCCAGCAAGATGGCCCCACACGGTCGAGTCCTCAGCGATAGCCGTGAAACATCCGATGCCGCCGGTACCTTGCCATTGGTATCCGGCATGCCAGCGGTATCATTGAACAACAAACCTCGCCTGCCGCGTGAGGGAATCGACCTGAAGCAACATCTGACGGATATCGAAATCAGCCTCATCGAACAGGCCCTGGACGAGTGTTCGGGGGTCGTGGCGCATGCGGCGAATCGTCTGAAGATCCGCCGCACCACTCTGGTCGAGAAGATGCGCAAATACAGTATTCAGCGGCCCGAAGAAGTTTCCTGATGACTTGACAGGTCACGGCAATCTCCAGTGCGATTGCCGTGTCAGCCAGCATGACGAGGGTGATAGACCGGGAGCCAGTCGTATCCGGTTCACCCTGAAATTGCGGCGCGCTTCCCAAAACGAATGATTCGCATGCCGCTAACGTCGTGAGTGACCGTTAGCTGGCGTCTGCTGGTTCGAGACTTGCTCCCATTCAGCTCCAAACCATGTCGGTACATCGGCTTGCCAGAAAGCTGATGGCGACACGGGCTGTCGAGGAATCTTTCTTTGAACTCAGTCATGTCTATTTCGCGGGTAAGCGCCGCGTGAATGTCCCGATTTCGCCAACACTCTCGTTGCACCGTGCCCCGGTGCAGACGATAGCCATTGCCGGAGGCAAGGGTGGGGTGGGCAAATCGAACGTTGCTGTCAATCTGGCAGCGGCACTGGGATCCGGTGATCATGAAGTACTGCTGGTCGATGGTGATCTGGACCTGGGCAACATTGACCAGTTACTGAATTTGCGGCCCGACAACTCTCTGTGTGACGTTTTTGCAGGAATATGTACGCTGGATGATGTGGTCTTACAGGGACCACGTGGCGTTTCAGTCATTCCCAGTGCCAGCGGCGTCATGGAAATGGCTCATTTGTCACATATCGAGTACGCGGGTTTAATCGGACTCTTCAGTGAACTGCCTACCGATGCCGATACCCTGATCATAGATGTAGCAACTGGCCTCTCAGAGAGTGTATTGAGTTTTTGTCGCGCGGTAAGGGAAGTAGTGATAGTGGTTGTCGACGAACCCACTGCCCTGCACGACGCATTCTCCACGATTCGAGTGTTGCATCAACGTTGCCATGTTCACCGGTTTCGCATCGTGGCGAACAAGACGGAGAGTTCGCGGCATGGTCTGGATCTGTACGGGGCCCTGGCAGATCTGACAGAGCGCCATCTGGATGTGTTGCTGGATTATTGCGGCTCCGTTCCGCTCGACGCTCAACTGAAACAGGCAGTGCGCCAGAGGCGCTCTGTCGTAGAAGCATTTCCCAGATCGCCTGCTGCCCTGGCGTTCAGGAAGCTTGCGGCCCGCGTTGCACGTTGGCCGCAACCTCAAGCGCCCTGTGGGCATATCGAATTTTTCATAGAGCGACTCATCGATGTCGCCGACGGTACACGGTGAGAGAAAAGTCCGTATGAATGCACACGCGATGTACAACGAAGTGACGACGGTCGACCCGGATGGGCTCGTGGCCGCCAACGCCAATCTGGTCAAGAGGATTGCGTTTCACCTGATGAATCGGCTTCCACCCAGTGTTCAGGCTGAAGATCTGATACAGGCAGGCATGATCGGACTGCTGGAAGCTGCCAGGCATTACGATCCGTCGCAGGGTGCCAGTTTCGAGACGTATGCAGGTATTCGGGTGCGTGGCGCGATGCTGGACGAGATTCGTCGTTCAGACTGGACGCCACGCTCGGTCCATCGCAAGTCCCGAGAGGCGGCAGAGGTACTGCGAGATATCGAACAGACCAGCGGGCGGGAAGCCAAAGCCCTGGCGGTCGCTGAGAAACTGGGTATCGAACTGTCGGCGTACCACCTGATCCTGACGGAAAGTTCGGCCGCCCACATCTTCAGTTTCGATCAACCGGATGAGCACACCGGTGAAACACTGTCGCTGCCGCAAAGTGCAGAAGCGACTCCGGGAGAACAGGTTGAATACCAGTCCTTTCGCGAAGCGCTGGCCATGTCCATAAAAAACCTGCCTGAGCGTGAAGCGCTGGTAATGTCTCTCTATTACGATGATGATCTGAATCTGCGGGAAATAGGCGACATTCTGGGTGTCAGTGAATCACGCGTCTGCCAGATACACGGACAGGCACTGGTCAGACTCAAGGCACGTATGACTGAATGGACGATGAAGTAGGGAATCCCTGATGGTCACTGATGAATCCCAATGGTATGTACAGAAGGGCTCCCGGGTTCAGGGACCATTTTCCACGAATGAAGTTGGGCGATTCCTGCTGCTCGGTAGAGTCAGAAACACAGACCGTGTCAGCCGTGATGGTGAGTTGTGGGAACCGGTCACGCAGGTGCCCGAGCTGATCCCCGAAGAGTTGCTCAATCTGCAGTCCGATGAAGGCTGGAACAAGTTCCTGACGGTCCGCGCCACTGAAGATGATCGGCAATTGGAGGTACCGGTTGAGCAGGATCGACGCCTGTATCCCGATCCACTGCCGCAGAAATTGCGTGATGAATGGCAGGCTGTCCCTCCACAACCGATATCACAGAGCGTATTGCCCTGGTCTCTGTTGGGTATAACACTGGCTGCACTGGGTGTGGTGCTCTATCTGAATGCAGTGACCGGTACCACAGGTTAGGTGTTACTGACCCCCTGTTTTGTGGGTTGGTCCGCTGCTTGCAAGATGATGGTTCCCTGAAACTCTGAAGTGGTTGTCATGGTCGCTCTCAGTGCCAAGCAGTCTCCGGTTACATCCAACGAGGTTATGCGCCAGCAACGCCTGGATGTGCAACTTCGGCAACTTGAATTCAATGCGTTGCTGCATCGCAAGCTTGATCTGGAACGCCTCTTCGAATGCCTGCTGGTGGAGGGGCAGAGTTTCGTGCAGTTTGACGGCCTGCAGTATCTGGCTGGTGAACGCGGCGCCGATATCCAGCTCGGCTATACCCGGCAGCACCGGCAAAGGTTCGAAATGAAACTCGGACAACGCTCTCTGGGAGAAATCGTGCTGATGCGGGCCAAGGCATTTTCCGCGCGTGAAGATCGTGATGCCGAGCGTCTGGTGGAAAGCCTCATCTACCCATTGGACAATGCACTGGAGCATCACAAGGTGTCGATGAAGGCGTTGACCGATGGTGCGACCGGACTACGTAATCAGCGTGCTCTTGACGAACTGCTGCCACGGGAGATTCGGCTGGTTCGACGTGTCGAACAAGCACTGGCAGTCATCCTGATGTCGGTTGACTACCTGGAATCCATCAGTGAGCATCATGGAGGTAAAGTTGGTGAGGAGGCCTGGCATACAGTCGCCGACACACTGACTGGTCGATTGCGCCAGAGTGACCTGATTTTTCGTACCGATGCAGACGCCTTCTGCATCGTCCTCAACCAGACCAATCTGGACGGAGCCCTGGCACTGGCTGACCGGCTGCGTCAGGAAGTGGATCGCTGTGTAAGCTTTGACAATGTACAGTTCGTGTTGACTGCCAGTGCGGGGGTCACCGAACTGAGCGTCACCGACAATGCGCGCAGTCTGCTGTCTCGTGCCCAGGATGCACTGGTGATGGCCCGGCAGGCAGGTCGCAACCAGGTGCGTGCCATTGCTCCCGACGATCCGTCGGACGGCAGTGATCCAACCGCCGCCTGAATTTTTCGGCATCTTCTTCGCCACACCGAATTTTTTCGCGTATACTGCGCAGCTCGAAGGCGCCGGGATCTCCGGCTACACTGTGTCCCCTTCGTCTAGTGGCCTAGGACACCGCCCTTTCACGGCGGTAACAGGGGTTCGAGTCCCCTAGGGGACGCCACCTTCCTGTTTTTCGAGATCCCCCACCCATCATCCGCGACTGTGTGCCGACCTCAGGTGCGCAGATGCATCCTGCCTGCAACGCTGCGTTTCTGACTGCGCGTCGCCAGTCGTTCGGAAAAGCGTGCACCCAGTACCAGCAGGCAGGGCGTCAGAAACAGGGTCAGCAGCGTGGTAAAGGCCAGTCCTCCGGCGATGGCGCTGGACAATTGTGTCCACCACTGCGTAGAGGGTGCACCGAAAGACAATTCCCGGTCGATGAGATCGATGTTCATGGAAAACACCATCGGAACCAGACCAAGGATGGTTGTGATGGCCGTCAGCAGTACCGGTCTTGCTCTCACTGATCCTGTGATCAGGGCAGCCTGAATCGCTGGAGCTCCCTGACGCTTGAAGCTGTTGTATGTGTCGATCAGAACGATGTTGTTGTTCACCACGATGCCTGCCAGTGCAATGATGCCAATGCCGACCATCACGATACCGAACGTCTGGCCGGTAATCATCAGGCCGATGAGCACGCCAGATGTGGAGAATACGATGGCAGTGAGAACGAGAAATGCCTGATACAGACTGTTGAACTGGGTTACCAGAATCAGTGTCATCAGGAAAACAGCCGAGATGAAGGCCATCACCAGGAAGGTCATGGTTTCCTGCTGCTCTTCCGCTTCACCCTTGAACTCGATATTTATCTCCGGATCTGCAGTCTGCTCCAGCAGTGATTGCTGGAGTATCTTAAGCTCGGTGTCGACCAGTTTACCTTTAGCCACATCTGCCTCGACGGTAATGACACGACGACCGCCGGCACGCTTGATCACACCGGTCTTGGGTGCCGCACCGACAGAGACGAAATGGGAAATGGGCGCCATGCCGTTGCGCGTGGGAACACGCAGTTCGGCGATCTGGTCCAGGTTACGTTGCTGTATTGGATACCGTACGCGTATATCCAGTTCGTCAGTCGCGTCGTCAGGCCGGTAGCCTGCTACACGGATCCCGGAAGTGACGAGCTGTATGGCATTGCCGATCAGGGCAACGTCGGCACCATAGCGGGCCGCCTCTTCCCGATCGACCTTCAGCCGCCATTCCACGCCGGGCAAGGGGCGGTTGTCGCTGACGTCAACGAAGTTCTGTTGCCTGTGCATGATCTCCCGCAGTGTATCTACGGCACTGTCGAGTTTCCCTGTTGGAGCGCTGACCTGGATATTGATGGGTTTGCCTCCACCATCCGGGCCACCTTCGTTGGCTGCGAATTCCACGCGAATGCCAGCGATATCACTGAGCTCCTCGCGCAGTTCGGCGGTAATGTCCACCGCCTTTCTGCGCTGATCCCAGTCGATGAATTCCAGGTTGATGGTGCCGATGATGTCGCCGCCGTCATCTTGTCCTGAACTACCGGTGCGTGTATAGACGGATTCTATTTCGTCGCGATTGAACAGGCGCTCTTCCACGCGCTTGAGAATACTGTCTTTCTCGTAGATGGACAGATCTCCCCGCGCATGGACCTGGACAGCCATCGATTCAGGCTCCACCTTGGGAAAGAATTCGACGCCCTTGCCGATGATGCCGTATACGACGTAACTGGCGATGGTGAATAACAGCACCGATACCAGCGTGGTGACGGGTTTACGCAGCAAGCTGTGTAACAGGTGCAGATAGCGCCGCTTGAAACCTTGCGCATCAGCCAGCAGGCGCTCTATCGCGTGGTTTTCCTGATCGAGTCTGTCCTCGTGTCCCTGATCCTGTTCGCGGCGTACCGCACTGCCCGCGGTGATGTCCCGGCTGCCCGCGAGCGTCGGGGTGGCGCCGGTCCCGAGCCTGGGCGTGTTCGCCTGCGTACCACGGCGTCCGATGAATTTTCCGATAACAGGAATGAAGATCAGTGCCATTGCCAGCGATGCCAGCAGACAGCTAATGACGGTAATGGGCATGTATTTCATGAACTGACCGATCAGCCCTGGCCAGAACAGCAACGGGAAGAACACAGCCAGGGTCGTGAACGTGGAGGCGATGACCGGCCACGCCATGCGCTTACTGGCATTCGCATAGGCGCGCTGTGTACTCATACCGGCGTCGATGTTGCGATCGGCCAGTTCCGTGATGATGATGGCGCCGTCGACCAGCATGCCCACCACCAGTATCAGGCTGAACAGCACCACCACATTCATGGTATGTCCCATGGCGTGTATTACCAGGATGCCGGTGAGAAACGATCCTGGTATGGCAAATCCGACCAGTATCGAGGAGCGAATTCCCAACGTCGCCATGATCACGATCATCACCAGTACGACTCCTGAGATGACGTTGTTCTGCAGATCGGTGAGCATGATGCGTGTTTGTTCGGACTTGTCCTGGTGATAGCCGATATCCAGGTTCGCCGGTAAGCGGGCACTCTCCGCCTGGATGACCTGCCTGACCGCCTCGATGGTTTCGATGATATTGGCGCCGAGGCGCTTCGAGATTTCCAGAACCAGTGTCGGTTGTCCGTTGAGTCGGGCGAAGCTGTCCGGGTCTTTGTAGGTGCGACGAATACTGGCGACGTCGCCGAACGTCACCACACCCACGTCCGTGACCTTGACGGGCAGTTTCATGACATCGTTGAGGTTTTCGATGACACCCGGAACCTTGAGTACCATCCGGCCGGCCCCGGTGTCGATGGCACCGGCAGCTACCAGCAGGTTGTTTCTGCTGATCAGGGCAAATATCGAATCGAAGTCCATCTGGTAGCTTTCCATGACCAGCGGGTCGACGACGATCTCGAGTACTTCCTCGCGTTCACCGGCGATATCCGCCTCGAGTACCCCGGGAAGTGCCTCCAGTTTGTCTTTCAGGTTCCGGGCAATGCGAATAAGCGTACGTTCGGGCAAGGGCCCGGAGAGGCTGATGTTGAGGACCGGAAACAGGGCGATGTTGACTTCGTTGACGGTGGGTTCGTCCGTAGCGGCCGGTAGCTGCGATTTGGCTGCATCAACCCGTTCCCGCACATCAGCCAGTGCCGTGTCGCCATCGAAGCCGGCGTCGAATTCCAGTAGTACAGATGCATGACCTTCACTGGCTGTGCTGCTGATCTCCTTGAGTCCGCTGATGCTCTGCAGTTCCTTTTCCATCGGGCGAACCAGCAGACGTTCGGCGTCATCGGGCGATATGCCATCGTGACTCATCGATACATAGATAATGGGGATCGGCACATCCGGTTCCGATTCCTTGGGTATGGCGCGATAGGCAACGATGCCGCTGGCCAGCAGGAACAACAGCAGCATGACGATGGTGCGGTTGCGATCAAAAGCGGCGTCGATAAGCGCGTACACGTCAGTTCTGCCTGTCCAGGGCCGTCTGCTCCTTCACCAGTGCCAGTATCGGTTCAACCTGCTCGCCCACGTTGACAAACCCCTGTCCCACGGTGATGACCCGGGTGCCTGCGGGTATACCGGCAACCCAGGCACCGTCCAGTGAGGTACTGACCATGCGGATAGGCAGAAATAACACGCGGTTGTTCTCGTCGACGGCCTTGACGCCCAATTCGCCATCATCACCCAGTGCCAATGCAGAGGGTGACAGGAAAGCTGCTTCGAGCTGTTCCACAGGCACTGTCAGAGACGCACTGACGCCGGCAGCGGTTGCGCCGCTGCTGTTTTCCACACGAGCCTCGATGCGGAAGCTGCGTGTCTGCGGATCAGCCACGGCTGATATGAAGGTCAGCGTGCCGCGCAGTATCTCGCCGGTTATCAGCCTGATACTGACAGGCTTGCCAAGGGTCAGATTGCCAAGCGACTGCTGGGAGGCCTGCGCGCTGACATCGAACGCGCTGTCATCAACCAGTTCGGCAACGATGTCACCACGTTCCACCAGTTCCCCTGCAACCACCAGTACATCGTTGAGTACCGCATCGAAAGGGGCCGTGATGCGTGTATTGGCGATGTCCAGTTCTATAGTGCGCAATTGCGCCAGGGCAGCCTCCAGAGACGCTTCGGTCTGCTCCAGCTGTACCTGAGACTGCAGGCGCTGTCGTTGCAGTGACAGCGCTGCCGCATGTTCGCTGCGAGCTGACTTGACTCGCGCCGATGCCTCCGCCAGCGCATGTTCCCGACTCCCCTTGTCCAGCAGGGCGACTACCTCGCCCTGTCTGATGCGCAAGCCTTTGGATGCGGGCAGGCTCTGTACCTTACCGCTGGTCTCCGCCTTGAGCAGCAGATGCTGAATGGGCTCCAACTGACCCTGCAGTGAGATCTCGCGTGCAATGCTCTCCAGCTCGACACGTTCAATCTCGACCGCCATCACAGGATCGGATCTGGATGTTTTTGTGGAATCGGTGTCACTGGACTGGAGTAATCCGCTGGCCAACCACAGACTCAGCACGATGACTACGGTCCCTGCAGCCAGCCATGACTTTCTCACGATGAATCACACTCCCGGGGTAACCCGCTACAGTATAGTGGTTGATCCGGCCGCACGGCACAACGCGCGTGCTGACGACCTGTTCATGCAGATCTAACACTGTCTACAACTGAAAAAGGACAAGACCGGATGATGCATTTGCGTGCGATCGGTGACGGGTGCGGTACTTGCCTCCGGTGGTTTGCTGCGCCGCTGCTGCTCGCACTGGTACTGCAGAGCTGCGCCTCGCCTTCGGGTAAGCTGGATAGACTGGCGAAGGATCAGGGTTTTGTCCGAAGTACGCTGGTGGCTGGTGGATTCAGGCTGAGGGTCTATCAGAATACGGCAGCCCAGCTGCGTGCGTCCAACCGGACGCTCGAACCGGAGTCGATTACCTTGCATGTCTATCTCGAAGGAGACGGATCCCCCTGGCGTTACAGGACGATCATCATGCCTGACCCCACGCCTCGCAGACCGCTGATGTTGCGCCTGATGCGGCAGGACGCTCAACCGGCGGCCTATCTGGGACGGCCATGTTACAACGGCACGTCGCTGGAAGATTCCTGCGACAACTCGCTGTGGACATCCGGTCGCTATTCACTGGCGGTTGTTCAGAGCATGGCTTCCGGGCTGCGGGTGCTGGCCAGGCAGCACCGGGCAGATCGCCTGTGGTTGCTGGGTCATAGTGGAGGCGGCGCGCTGGCCATGCTGCTGGCAGAACAGGTACCGGAAGTGAGGCGAGTGGTTACTGTAGCGGGCAACCTGGATACCAGTGCGTGGACGCGACATCACGGCTATACACCGCTCTACGGTTCGGCGAATCCTGCCGACCAGGTGCCCTATCGTCGGGATCTCTGGCAGTGGCATCTGCTCGGTGGACAGGATGACGTCATTCCGCAGCAGCTGGTACGACCTTTCATCATGCGACAGTCACACGCAAGTGCCTTCCTGATCGATCGGTTCTCTCACGGCTGTTGCTGGCTCAGTATCTGGCCACAGGTGTTGGTTGCACTGGAACAGGATGATCCGACACAGATTCCAGGTCGGCAGTTCAAGTTTCGAGATGACGTGCTAGAAGCTTCGGATAGTCTGTGAACACGCCATGTGCTCCTGCCTTCAGCAAGGTGCGGGCTCTGTCGACCTCATTGACCGTGTAACAGTAGACTCCCAGATCGGCCTGTCTGAGTGCGGCGCCCTGCGTCGCTGTCAGCTTCGAGCCGTCGCAGTGGATATTCCTGCAACCGTACTGCAGTACCAGGGACTGCCAGTTATCAGGAATGGCGCCAACCAGGAGTGCTCTGGCCACCGCCGGGAGTCTGTGAAGGGCGGCGGTGAGCGAAGGCCTGCTGAAACTGGAGAATACCAGCGGCAGATGAGCTGGCCAGCGTCCTTCGATCAGCTTGCAGATGGCCTCGACGGTCTCATCTTCAAGTCCCTTGCGAGGTTTGATTTCCAGGTTCAGACCCAGCCCTCGAGCTTCCAGGAGATCGATGACGGCACTTAGCCGGGGGAGCACTTCACCAGCATAGTCTGGCATGCCCTTGCTCGCATCCAGTTGATCAAGGTCAACGGCCAGGTGCTCGCAGAGCAGTCCCTTGCCTGTGGTGCAGCGTTCCAGTGTGTCATCGTGGTGGACGAAGGGGACACCATCGCTGCTGATGGATACGTCTATTTCGACACACCGTGCACCGTGATCAGCAGCCAGTGACAGGGCGGCCAGGGTGTTTTCGGGAGCGTCTCCCGAGGCACCGCGATGGGCGATTATCGTTGCCAGGATTGCCGGACCAGTGGCGTCGGTCATGAGAGTGGCTCAATACGTGTCAGCGTTTTCTGAAAGTCTGATTTCATCTCGATTGACCCGCCATGCCCGTTGTGTCTGGCTGCGCAGAAATTCACGGCGGACTCGATCATATTCCAGGAATTCCCGGGCGAAGGTGCGTGTACAGAAGTCGTCCAGCTGGTTACGCCGGCAATCTTCCTGCATCAGGACTTCATAGGCCATCTGTCTGACGTTGACGTGCGAACAGCCTTGAATGACAGGTAATACGCCTGCCATCAGCAACACGCAGTGCCTTGCAAAAGATCGCTTGAATCTCGCTGCTTTCATGGTCAGTAATTGTTCTGCGGCCAAGGTTTATAGGCAGTGGTCAGCATCAATACAAGCGACAATTGCGGTGTTTCTCTG
>JABDKN010000228.1 GCA_013002205.1 Granulosicoccus sp. | reverse complement strand
GACAGCCGTTCAAGCAGCGTTCCCTCGGTTTCATCCATGATGCGTTTGAAATCTGACTCTTTTTCCTCAAGAAAGCGAACGCGGAGAACCTCTTCGATGATTTCTTCCTTGGACTTGAAATGCTTGTAGAGCGCGGCCTGGGAGATACCGATGGCGTCACTGATCCTGCGGGTCGGGACCGAAAACCCGTCGGTGGCAAACAGTTCGGCAGCTACCCGGGCGATCTCCAGCCTTCTTAGCCGACCCGGCAGACGTCGACGTAAGCCGTCTTCTGCTCTAGACAATGAGGATGTACTCCGCTTGGTCAATCTGCTTCATGGTGAATGCTTCATGGTGATTACTTTGTGGTGAGTGTTTCAGCGTCACGCAATGCACTGCAATACTTTAAGTTATACCTTGACAACTTAATACCCACTCCCTTATGTTGAATCTGGCTCCTGACAGGCGGTTCTCCTGACCATTCAGAGGTAGCTTGCATGAAATTCACGAATAGTTTGATTCTAGCCACGATATCTGCGGTGGGAATGGTGCCACTGCAGGCGGATACCGGCAAAGTGACGCTGCCGGAAAACTATGGCAGCAGGTTTGTACGCTATTTCTCGGTGGACAAGCCCAACGCTGATGAACCGGACAAGACCAAGATGCGATTTTTTTACGTCAATCCGGAAAGCCTTGCAGCCGCAGAAGCCGGTCAACCGCTGCCCCATGGCACCGTTCTGATCATGGAGGACCATGCAGTTGAAAGAGATGCCGAGGGCAATGCGTTGCTGGATGCCAGCGGTCGTCTCATACCTGCAGCGACCATCACCAATATTTTCGTGCAGGAAAAACGCAGCGGCTGGGGTACTGAATACGCGGCAGAGGTACGAAATGGCGAGTGGGAGTATGCGTGGTTCGATGCGCAGGGCAAACGCCGGGAAGACAAGTCGATGGATGGGTGTTTTAGTTGTCACAAGGGTGCAGAGGCGACTGATTTCAATTTCACCTTTTCGCCGTTCGTGGCCGCCATCAAACAGTAGTCAATTCTCGACAGCGTGCAGATCAGGGGAGGATGCAACGGATCCGCTCGAGTGGCATATCTCCTCCTTGATCACTGGCCGGACTCGTCCTTGGGTATTGCTACGCTCCTTTAAAGACAGTAGTTGCCACCATGACACTAACGCCAGCCCATCCGGGTGTTTAAGCGCTGGAATCCACACTGATGAAGGATGGGAAGTTGAGTACACCTGGATTCCTGATGAACCGGAGAAGTTGAGTGCGCCTGGATCCCTGATGATGGGGGATGTGATGTGGAGTAAACCTGTATCCCTGATGGTCATGCGAAGTGGAGTAAGCTAAGGGGAGTATCACTTAGCTCTTCAGGAGACAGGGGTGGACAGACGACGAATCAAACCGGTCGAGGCGCTGAGCCTGCATGTCCCCGAACCGCTCGTTCGGCCCGGTGACAAGCCGGATTTTTCGCACGTAGATATCCCTGAGCCCGGGAAGGCCAGGCGCCCACCGGAGAATTGCACGGCCATGGATATCCGCGATCTTGCACGCGGTGTCGTGCGGGTACTGGACGGGAATCGCGCGGTCGGCGAATGGGCGCAGGACACAGATCTGGATACCTGTGTAAAGGGCTTGCGCGCGATGATCAAAGTACGTGCGTACGATGAGCGCATGCTGCTGGCTCAGCGCCAGGGCAAGACCTCATTCTATATGCAGTGCAAGGGGGAGGAAGCAATTGCCGTCGGACAACGCCTCGCCCTGCAACCGGGTGATATGTGCTTTCCAACCTACCGACAACAGGGTTTGCTGATTGCGCAGGATTATCCGCTGCTGGAGATGATCTGCCAGATCTTCTCGAACTCACACGACACACTGCGCGGGCGTCAATTGCCCGTACTTTACTCATCGAAGGAATACGGATTCTTTTCCCTGTCGGGCAACCTGGGAACACAGTTCGTGCAGGCGGTCGGTTGGGCCATGGCATCGGCCATCGAGGGCAATGACCGGATAGCCTCGGGTTGGATCGGTGAGGGATCCACCGCCGAATCAGACTTTCACAGTGCCCTGGTGTTTGCCTCGGTCTATAAGCCGCCAGTCATACTCAATGTAGTTAACAACCAGTGGGCCATTTCCAGCTTCCAGGGCGTCTCTGGAGGTGAGTCGATCACCTTTGCCGAACGCGCCCATGGATATGGCATTCCGTCGCTGCGCGTCGACGGCAACGATTTTCTTGCAGTTTATGCCGTATCGCGCTGGGCTGAACAACGCGCCCGTGCAAATCTCGGCCCGACACTGATCGAATGGTTGACGTACCGGGTCGGTCCGCATTCCACGTCGGACGATCCCAGTCAGTACAGGCCGAAAGAAGAGTCGGAGGCCTGGCCGCTGGGCCATCCGATAGAACGACTGAAGAACTACCTCATTGCCCAGGGACGCTGGAGCGAGGAGCAGCATGAGCAGACCGTGGCGGAACTGCAGCAGGAAGTGCTCGATGCGACCCGAAAGGCGGAAACCTACGGAACGCTGGACGATGGACCCATGCCCAGTGCCACGGACATGTTCGAAGGTGTCTACAAGGAAATGCCAGATCACCTGAAACGGCAGCGCCAGAAGCTCGGAGTCTGACCATGGCCAGAATGAACATGATCGAGGCCATCCGGGATGCCATGGACACTGCCATGGGCGTCGACAAACGGGTCGTGGTATTCGGTGAAGACGTCGGCTATTACGGCGGTGTGTTTCGCTGCACGCAGGGTCTGCAGAAGAAATACGGCAAGTCGCGGGTCTTCGATACGCCTATCAATGAAAGTGGCATCATCGGCGTAGCGATCGGTATGGCGGCCTATGGCCTGAGACCTGTCGCCGAAATACAGTTCGCTGATTACGTGTATCCAGGTTATGACCAGATCGTTTCCGAAGCGGCTCGGCTGAGGCATCGTTCTGCTGGCGACTTCAGCGCGCCACTGGTGGTGCGCATGCCCTGCGGTGGCGGCATACACGGTGGGCAAACTCACAGCCAGTCACCCGAGGCCCTGTTCACGCATGTAGCCGGACTCAAGACTGTCATACCGTCCAATCCCAGTGACGCAAAGGGCATGCTGATCGCCGCCATCGAGGACGATGACCCGGTTATCTATTTCGAACCCAAGCGTCTTTACAACGGTCCGTTTGACGGGCATCACGATCAACCCCTGACCTCATGGAGGAATCACCCGTTAGGGGAGGTACCGGACGGTCATCATCGCGTTGCACTGGGCGAGGCTGCGCTGCGCAGTGAGGGCGATGACATCACTCTGCTGGTGTACGGCACCCTGGTACATGTGGCACTGGCGGCCGTCAGGGAACTGGGAATAGCCGCCGATGTACTGGACCTGCGCAGCCTGATACCACTGGATCTGGAGGCTATCGTGCGTTCAGTGAAGAAAACCGGCCGTTGTGTCATTGCACACGAAGCCACTCTGACCTCCGGGTTTGGTGCGGAACTCAGCGCACTCGTACAGGAACATTGTTTCTGGCATCTTGAAGCGCCGATTGAGCGCGTAACCGGATGGGATACCCCCTACCCGCATGCCCAGGAGTGGTATTACTTTCCCGGTCCCGAAAGACTCAAGAAGGCTATTCGTCACGTGCTCGACGCAACGCCGGCGAAGCAGTCATGAGCAGTCGGATTATTCGCTTGCCGGATATTGGTGAGGGGATCACCGAGGTCGAGCTCGTCGAGTGGCTGGTCTCAGTGGGTGAGACGGTAGCCGAAGACCAGGTCATCGGTTCCGTGATGACAGACAAGGCTGCGGTGGAAATTCCCTCACCGGTTGCCGGGGTGATCGAAGCATTGACTGGAGAGGTGGGTGAGGTGTTGCCCGTCGGTGGCGAATTCGCGCGCATCAGGACATCAATCGACAGTGACGGTCAGGACGACGACACGGCACCAGGTGAGGCGATCTCCCGCAAGAGGGCGGGACTCACCGATGCCAATTTTGACCAGGTACCGGTTGACATCGATGTTACGACTGAATCCACCTTGATGGATTCAGCCGAGGAGAAGGCGCCCGCCGTCGTTCAATCGGATTACGCCAGCTCTGCCAGCTCTGCCAGCTCGACCGACTCGACCGACTCCACCGACTCCACCGACTCGATCAACTCCACCGAGTCGACCAACTCGCCTGCTCAAGTGCGGGGTGTGCAGAGTCCAGTGTCCGGGAAACAGCATCATCCGGCAGCCGTGCCGACAGCCGCTCCCGCCGTCCGACGCCGTGCCTACCAGAATGATCTGTCACTGCATGACATCAGCGGCTCCGGTCCAGGTGGACGCATCCTCCATGAGGACATAGATCGCCATCTGGCGGGCGTCCAGGGTGCCCGCAAGGCCGACCAACCGACTGATGAACCGACTGACTTCCAATACCAGGACACTCGTGGAGACACGATTCAAGAGTCCATCAGTACCAGAGAGGAAATAGAAGAGATTCACGTGAGGGGAATACGACGGGCAACTGCCCGGAAGATGCAGTTGGCAAAGCAGCGCATTCCGCACTTCAGTTATGTCGATGAGATTGACGTGACAGCAGTGGAATCACTGCGCACGCAACTGAACGAGCGTGCCGCCGACAGGTATCCGCGACTCACACTGCTGCCATTCATCGTGCTGGCTGTCCTGCGCAGCCTGAGAGACTATCCGAATATCAACGCACGCTACGATGATGATGCGGACATCATCCGCCAATACCGTGATGCGCACATCGGTATTGCGACGCAGACAGGCAATGGCCTGATGGTGCCGGTCGTTCGCCGCGCTGACACCATGGACATCCGGACGCTGGCATCGGCCATCACCCGGCTGGCGAACACGGCGCGCGAAGGCAAGCTTGCGCCTGCCGACATGGATGAAGGTACGATAACAGTGACCAGCCTGGGCACACTGGGAGGACTCGTCAGCACGCCGATCATCAATTACCCGCAGGTCGCCATAGTAGGCGTCAATCGCATCGTCACACGGCCGATGTTCGAGGGCAATCAAGTGGTTCCTCGCAAATTGATGAACCTCAGTTGTTCCTTTGACCATCGGGTGGTGGACGGTCACGACGCTGCGCAGTTCGTGCAGCGTATCAAGGCCCAACTGGAATTTCCGGCCAGCCTGTTCGTGCCGGTTTGACAGCCGTCAATGAGAACGTTTCAAACCCTGCTGTGCCCGAACCCTGCTGCTGAACTCATCCGGTGTACAGCCTTCGGCCAGACACTGATGCATCAGTTCCTGCTGTGAAACCGGTGCCAGCCCATTCACTGGTGGCTCAAGCTCCATATTCGCTGGAAACGGATAAGCCTCGGCACAGGCCTCGATGGCCTGGCGGGTATGACGAGACTGCCAGCCAGCCTCGGTAACCAGACTCTGCAGTGCCGGGTACAGTGCAATGCTCATGCGAGCCTTGTCGAGTAACTCCATGGTGCGACCATAAACGGAACCTGCCTGAACGAGATTGGCGAAGCGTTCGACATCGGCCGTGTGATTGTCGCCTGCAGCATGCATGACGGCTGGATTGAAAAACAGCATGTCGCCCTTGTTCAATGGCAGCTGCACCTGTCGTTTCTCGAACATTGCCGAACAGTCCGCTCGCCCGGCAGCCAGATAGCCCGGTAGAAACTGCTGTGAAAACGGCAGTATCTTTGTCGGACCGGATTCAAGCGGCATGTCTGTATGTGCAATCGCTCCCTGCAATGTCAGCATGGGAGACATGGCATGTACATGGGCCGGATACTGAACCAGCTTGTCGGCCTGCTGAAACCCCATGTGGTAGTCGCGATGGCAATGCTGGGCCTGGCCGCCAGGGTGAACGATATTAGCCTGCGTCGTAATCTGGTAACCAGGCCCCAGCCAGGCGCCGCACATCAGGCTCAGCACATCATTGGCGTTGTAGCGGGCAAACAATGCCGGTGACTCGATGCACAACTTTTCATGGGCATTCCACAGGCGGGTATTGCTGCCCCTGGGCGCAAAGTGATCCGCCCCACTGCCGGCGGCACGCTCGGAGTCGATCAATGCATTGAACGCAGCCGTGACCGCATCCAGCACCGGGATATCGTCGAACGCATGGCGTATCAGTACCACGCCGGCGCCGTGAGCCAGAGTGCGTGCCCATTCCTGTTGCAAGGCGCGAACAGGGGCCTCTGCGGTGTCACTTTCGCTGGCAGCTGCCCTGACATCAGCACCCTCGTAGACCGGAATCTCACCAATGACGTCGACTGACAGGGGTACGCTGGCGGGGTCTGTCTGCTGCTCGCACAGTGCCTCGAGTTGAGCAATATCCGCAGAAGATTCGTCCAGCCAGACAGCCTGGTCAAATTGCGAGTGAATGGCCATTGGACGTACCTCCTTCATGAATACCGCATTGATCTGTGTCGTGATCGGGCAGTCTACACCTCGACCCACCCTGTCTGGTCCACCGACGCCCAGACTGCATCGATGACGCGGTTGACTTCCATACCATCACGAAACGTCGGCCACTGCGACTTGCCGGCATGAATGGCGGCCAGAAAATCCCGTGCCTCGATGATCAGTTGATCCTGGTAGCCGGTGCCATGACCTGGCCCCAGACAGAAATTCACGTAGTCCGGATGTTCGGGGCCGGTCAGTATCTTGCGAAAACCCCGCTCACTCTCCGGCCCTTCCATCTTGTACAGCCACAGGGCATTCTGGTCTTCCTGATCAAAGCGTATAGCCCCCTTGCTGCCACTGATTTCGTAGGCATAACCCATCTTCCTGCCGGTCGAGACACGACTGAAATACAGATGTCCCATGACCCCGGATGCAAATCGGCACAGGCATTGGGCATGGTCATCATTGGTGACCGGCTCTTCACCGCCCGCAGCGCAAGGCCGGCTCGGGTACACCGTGGCAACATCGGCACACAGCGAATGGATCGGACCGACAAGGGCCATGGCGGCATTGATCATGTGGGATGCCAGGTCGCCCATCGTGCCATTGGCCCGTCCGCGGGTACGCCAGTTACCCGGTGTCGTCGGATCCGCGCAGAAATCCTCGGTATGTTCACCACGAAACCAGGTGATATCGCCTATCGCCCCCTGGTGGATCAATTGCCTGGCAAATTGTGTAGCCGGTGTGCGCACGTAGTTGAAGCCCACCATGTTCACGACACCTGCCGCTTCGGCCGCTTCGGTCATTTGAACACTTTCTGCCAGCGAAGCGCCCATGGGTTTCTCACACAGGACCGGTTTGCCGGCTGCGATTGCCGCCAGCGCGATATCCCGATGCGTCGACTGTGGCGAAGCGATCACGATGGCCTCGACAGCCGGGTCTTGGATCAGATGCTCCCAGTGGGCCGTGGAGCGACGGAACCCGAATTCAGCGGCCTTGCTTGCAGCACCTGACTCACTCGTTGCGCACAGCATTTCGCACACCGGGCGCAGCTCGGTATTGAATACCGCGCCTACTGCCTGCAGGGCAACACTGTGTAACTTGCCCATATAGCCTGTGCCGATGACACCGATTCCAATTGCTTTCACTGTCGGCATACCCTGATGGAAGACCGATACAGTGTATTCCAACCGAAGTGAACAGGCTCGGTTCATCATCACCTGTCGCCAGGCGTCTGCGCACAGCCGGGTCGCCCTCTAGCCGACCGGGCATCGAACGACTATCATGCGGTTCTGGCCATCACACCACTCACGGAGCGAACACCATGAAAACGCGAGCAGCTGTTGCCTTTGAATCGGGTAAGCCACTGGAGGTCGTCGAAGTAGACCTCGATGGTCCGAAGGCTGGTGAAGTGCTGGTGGAAATCAAGGCGACCGGTCTGTGTCATACCGATGAGTTCACGCGTTCCGGTGCAGACCCGGAAGGTGCCTTCCCCGCTATCCTGGGTCACGAGGGTGCGGGGGTCGTGCTGGAAGTGGGTGCGGGTGTCACCAGCGTGGCTCCCGGCGATCACGTGATTCCCCTGTACACACCTGAATGCCGTGAGTGTGAATACTGCCTGAATCCAAAAACCAACCTGTGCCAGAAGGTGCGGGCTACCCAGGGCCAGGGGCTGATGCCTGACGGGACCTCCCGCTTCTCCTACAAAGGTAAACCCATCCTGCATTACATGGGCTGTTCCACCTTCGCCAACCACACCGTATTGCCTGAAATCGCACTGGCCAGGGTGCGTAAGGATGCCTCCTTCGAGAAGATCTGCTACATCGGCTGCGGCGTCACTACCGGTGTCGGCGCGGTGATGTTCACCGCCAAGGTGGAACCCAATTCCACGGCGGTGGTCTTCGGTCTCGGAGGTATCGGATTGAACGTCATCCAGGGTCTGCGCCTGGTAGGTGCCCGGCAGATCATCGGTGTCGACATGAATCCTGCCAAGGAGGCTATCGGCCGCAAGTTCGGTATGCACGAATTCATTAATCCGGCCGATCATGGTGACAAACTGGTCGATCACCTGGTTGAACTCACGGGAGGTGGCGCAGACTATTCGTTTGAGTGCATCGGCAACGTGGAGGTCATGCGTGCGGCGCTCGAATGCTGTCACAAGGGCTGGGGTGAGAGCATCATCATCGGTGTCGCCGGTGCAGGCAAGGAAATCAGTACTCGTCCGTTCCAGCTGGTCACCGGTCGCGTCTGGCGTGGAAGCGCCTTCGGCGGCGCGCGTGGTCGTACCGACGTCCCCAGGATCGTGGACATGTACATGGAAGGGCGTATCGACATCGACAGCCTGATCACCCATACCATGCCACTGGAGGATATCAACAAGGGCTTCGAACTGATGCATTCCGGCGAGAGCATCCGCGGAGTGGTGGTCTACTGATGCAAACCGTGTCGAGCTGGAAGAGTTTTGGCGGGACGCTGTCGGTTCACGAGCACGACAGTGTGCTGTGCCGGTGTCCGATGCAGTTTGCCGTGTACACCCCACCGGGACTCGCAGGGGGTGGTCCGCAGGACGATTCACGCGGTGACGTACACGGTGATCCACGAGATGCTCCACTGCGCCCATCCACCGGCACGGTACCCGTCATCTGGTATCTCTCCGGCCTGACCTGCAACTGGTCCAACGTCATGGAGAAGTCCGGTTTGCAGAGAATTGCCGCCAGGCTCGGCGTCATGGTCGTTGCACCGGATACCAGCCCTCGAGGTGATGCCGTACCGGATGATGAGGCCTACGACCTGGGCCAGGGAGCAGGTTTCTACCTGAGCGCCACACAGGCGCCCTGGTCGACTCATTACCAGATGGATCGCTACATCGTCGAGGAACTCTCCGAGCTGGTCTTCAGCCGGTTCCCCGGTGACCCCGAACGACAGGGAATCATGGGGCATTCGATGGGCGGTCACGGGGCACTGACCCTGCATCTCAAACATCCTCGAACCTATCGTTCAGTGTCGGCGCTGTCTCCCATCGCCGCCCCGATGCAGGTACCGTGGGGAGAGAAGGCCTTTACCAGCTATCTCGGTGACGAGCAATCCGAATGGGCAGCTTATGATGCCTGCGAACTGGTCAGGAAGCAGCCAAGTGCTGCCGGGATTCTGGTGGATACAGGGGACGCGGATCCATTTCTGGATGAACAGTTACGGCCTTCCCTGTTCATCCAGGCCTGCGAGGCGGCGGGTCAATCTCTCAACTACCGCATGCAACCTGGCTATGATCATTCCTACTGGTTCATTGCCAGCTTCATCGAGGATCACCTGGAGCATCACGCAGCCACCCTGCTGGAGTAGCGAATGTCGGGTTGCTGTTGGCGCTGTATTTGATCGCCCTGCGCAACCGGCGTAAGCTGAAGTCCTGCCATTCCTGTGCCTTTATGAGCTGCATGTACCCATGTGAACCTGCCATCTTCCATGCCTGACACACCCACTATCGCGTTCGACAACAGCTATGTGACACTGGCGCCGGAATTCTATGCACGGCTGGAACCGACACCGGTCAGTGCGCCGGAACTCATCGCACTGAATGAAAAACTGGCTCTCACTCTGGGCATCGACCCACAGAGCCTGAAAAGCGGGACAGGCATTGCGATGCTGGCAGGCAACGCGATTGCCGCCGGCTCTCAACCCATCGCCATGGCCTACGCTGGCCATCAGTTCGGTACCTGGGTTCCGCAACTGGGCGATGGACGGGCCATCCTCCTGGGCGAAGTCATTGGCACAGATGGCATTCGTTATGACATCCAGCTCAAGGGCGCCGGACGTACACCATTTTCTCGTGGTGGCGATGGACGTAACTGGATAGGACCGGTACTGCGTGAATATGTAGTGAGCGAAGCCATGGCCGCACTGGGCGTACCCACGACCCGTGCACTGGCAGCCGTGACCAGTGGTGAAACCGTGCTGCGGGAACAGGGCGCACTGCCTGGTGCCATACTGACCCGCGTGGCCCGCAGCCACATCCGTGTAGGCACCTTCCAGTACTTTGCCGCACGGCAGAATCGCTCTGCCATAGAACAACTGACCCATCATGTCATCGCTCGGCACTACCCACAGGTAGCCGACAGTGAAAATCCGGCATTGGCCATGCTCGACGCGGTCATCCAGGCACAGTCTTCCCTGATTGCCCACTGGCAATCACTGGGTTTCATACATGGCGTCATGAATACCGACAACGCGTCGATCAGCGGTGACACCATCGACTACGGGCCTTGCGCCTTCATGGACACTTATACGGCCGACAAGGTATTCAGTTCGATCGATCAGGGATCGCGCTATGCCTATCAGAATCAACCGCGTATCGCACAGTGGAACATGGTGAATCTTGCCCAGTGCCTGTTACCGTTACTGCATGAGGACGAAGCGGAAGCCGTCCGGCTGGCGCAGGAGGCGATCAATCGATTCGACGAGCACTTCATCGAGCAATACCTGATTCGCATGCGAGCCAAGCTGGGACTGGTCGACGAGCAGGGTGACGATCTGGCCCTGATCAGCGGCCTGCTCAACCTGATGCAAAACAATTCACTGGATTTCACCATCACCTTTCGGCAGTTGACGAGTCGTTCGCCCACGGATCCTTTCGCACCAGGTGGCCCCCTGCACGACTGGTATCTACGCTGGCAGCAACGCATTGACGCGTCTGAACCCGTGCGTGCCGCGGCACAGGCACTGATGGCGAAGAGCAACCCGGTGGTCATCCCGCGCAATCACCAGGTCGAGGCAGTCATTGCGGCAGCGGTCGATTCACGGGATTATTCACCGTTTCATGCATTACTGGAGGTCGTTACCCGGCCATTCGATCATGACCTTGAAGGGAGTGAGTACACGCTGGCACCGACACCGGAGGAGATCGTCACACAGACTTTCTGCGGTACCTGAACACGTACCCAGGTTATCCCATGAGGTGATGGGTACCCGAGGCGCTCTTCGTCGGGCACGCACGGTGAGCTGATCAGCTACCTTGCAAGGTATTACTCTGCAAGGTGCGGAACAGAACCTGACGGGCATCGTCCATTGCGTGGGTGACTGCAGCCGGAAAGGCGGCGGCATCAACCGGCTGGTCGTTGGTGCCTGCTGCCGGGTTGATGACGACAGCACAGCAGGCATAGGCGATACCCAGTTCCGCCGCCAGAGACGCCTCCGGCATGCCCGTCATGCCGACGATCGTGCAGCCGTCGCGAGCCATGCGACGTATCTCGGCTGCGGTCTCCTGCCGCGGCCCCTGCGTGGCACCGTAGACTCCATGTTCGACCACTCTGACGCCCTCCACTGCCCGGGCCCCCTCGGTCAATGCCTGGCGCAGTGTCTGGTCATAGGGGTAGCTGAAGTCGATGTGTTCAACCGGGTCATCGCCGCCGTCGAAGAACGTGTTCTCCCGGCAGCTGGTGTAATCGATGATCTGGTCCGGGATGACGATCGCACCCACGGTGCAGTCTGCGTGTATGCCATTGACGGCGCCCAGAGCGATGATGCGCTTGATGCCCACGCTGTGCAATGCCCAGATATTGGCGCAATAGTTGACCCGATGCGGCGGTATCCGGTGAGCGCTGCCGTGACGCGCAAGAAATGCGATCTCCTGCCCACCCAGTTCTCCGGATACGATGGGGCACGAGGGTGCGCCATAGGGCGTCTTGACCATCTCGCGACGGGTAACTGTCAGCCCGTCCATGCGAGTCAGTCCGGTGCCGCCGATGATTGCCAGAGTCGTCATTGCATTACATCCTTCAGGGTAGGTCGCCAGGTTCCGAGACCAGTACCGAGGCCATTGCCGCGATACCTTCCCCACGCCCACAAAAGCCCAGTCGCTCCGTAGTCGTCGCCTTGACATTGATTCGAGACCTTTCCAGTTGCAAATCAGCGGCCAGCACATCGCGAATAGCAGATATATGAGGACCCATCCTTGGCGCTTCGGCTATCACCGTGGCGTCCAGGCTCGTACAGTGCATGTCACCTTTGTCCAGGTGTGCAACGACCCGGCGCAGCAGATCGCGACTGTCGGCACCTGCATACGCCGGATCGGTATCGGGAAAATGGCGGCCGATATCACCGAGTCCCGCTGCACCAAGCAAGGCATCACAGATGGCATGTAACAGTACATCACCATCGGAGTGTGCCCGGAAGCTTCGCGTAAATGGAATCCGCACACCGCCGATCATGACGTGGTCTCCTTCCATGAAGGCATGCACATCGTAGCCACTGCCAATTCTCATGTGGGCGACGGATAATGCTGCAGTAACACCCTGGCCAGCAACAGATCAGTCGGTCGTGTCACCTTCAGGTTCGGTTGCAGTGATTCCACCAGCAGCGGTTCGTAACCACTGCGTTCCATTACCGAAGACTCGTCGGTAATCTCTTCTGCCACCACGCCGGAATTGCTGATCGATTGCAGTGCCGCAAACAGTTCGCCTGCGCGAAACAATTGTGGCGTCTGCGCCTGCCACAGGTCCCGTCGACTCACGGTGCCCTGAACGTAGCAGGCAGTATCGGCGCGCTTCAGGGTGTCCTGCACACGGGTCGCCAGAATACCCCCGATGGCACCGCTATTGTAGACAGCATCCGTCAGGCGCTTGATGTCAGTAAGGCTGACCAGCGGTCGGGCGGCATCATGCACCAGCACCCAGGTGTCTTCGGCAGACCTGTCGAGGATGAAACGCAGGCCGGCAGCTACCGATGCGGCTCGTGTCTGTCCTCCAGGGGTGGCATGTATCAGCGGATGATTCGCGGCGTCCACCTCGGGCCAGTGTGCATCATTCACTGCCAGGCAAACCACGATACCTGCGACATCCGGAACCTGTACCAGGCGAGACAGCGTGTGCTGCAGCATGCTCTGGCCGCTGAGCATCGCATACTGCTTGGGCACATCCGCACCCAGGCGACTGCCACTGCCGGCCGCTGGCACCACCATCCACAGCGGCTCCATCATGCTCATTCAGACTCTGGCAGGTTCGGATCGGAGGTGAATCTCGTCGGCCGTGTGCTCTGCTCGTGCACGAACTGGTAAAAGGTCTCGTCCTCATCGATCATGCCCAGCTCGGAACGAGCCCGTTCCTCGATCGCCTCGAGACCACTCTTGAGGTCGGCCACTTCAGCGGCAAGCGCCTGATTGCGCATGCTCAGGCGCTGCACTTCAGCACTGCTGGCACGTGCCTGCTCGCGCAATCGCCACACCTCCTGGATGCTGCCATTGCCAAACCAGAGTCGATACTGCAACGTCAGCAGTAACAGCACCAGGATGACTGTCAACACTTTCATTGCCGTATCACCCGACACACCAGCAACCACCGAACCACCCACAGGCTGCCCGCCTGTCGCGCTGGCAGCCGCCGCCTTCGATGCACTCAGGCCTGACCACTACAGTGACTGATTGAACGCGTCCGCACCGGGATACACAGCGCGCTCACCCAGGTATTCCTCGATACGCAGCAACTGGTTGTATTTGGCCACACGGTCGGAGCGAGACAAGGATCCTGTCTTGATCTGTTTGGCATTGGTCGCCACTGACAGATCGGCGATCGTGGTGTCCTCGGTCTCACCTGATCGGTGAGAGGTCACGGTGGTGTAGCCAGCCTTGTGCGCCATGGCAATGGTTTCAAGCGTTTCCGTCAGCGTGCCGATCTGATTGACCTTCACCAGAACGGAATTGGCGATCCCCTGCTCGATGCCCCGAGCCAGGATTTTCGGGTTGGTCACGAACAGGTCATCACCGACGAGCTGGATACTGTCGTTAAGTCGCTTGGACAGGATCTTCCAGCCGTCCCAGTCCCCTTCATCCAGACCGTCTTCAATCGAGATGATCGGGTAACGATCTACCCAGTCGGCCAGGTAGTCGACAAAACCCGCGGCATCGAACTCCCGATTCTCGGAGGCTAGGTCGTAGACACCGTTCTTGTAGAATTCCGAACTGGCCACGTCCAGCGCCAGGTAGACGTCCTTACCCGCTTCATAGCCTGCTTTCTCGATGGCCACCAGAATGGTCTCGATGGCTTCCTCGTTGGAGGACAGATTGGGTGCAAAACCACCTTCATCGCCGACGCTGGTGTTCATGCCGCGATCGTGCAGCACGCCGCGCAGTGAATGAAAGATCTCTGCACCACATCGCAGCGCCTCGCGAAAACTGGCAGCACCCACCGGCATGACCATGAATTCCTGCAGATCCACGCTGTTGTCCGCATGCGAACCACCGTTGATGATATTCATCATCGGTACCGGCAGATTGACCGCCTCCTTGCCGCCGAGATACTCGAAGAGCATCTGGCCTGCATCGGCCGCCGCCGCGTGTGCACTGGCCATGGACACCGCCAGCAATGCGTTGGCACCGAGCTTGTCCTTATTCTCCGAGCCGTCCAGCTCCAACATGATTTTATCGATAGCTGCCTGGTCTGTTGCATCCTGACCAATGACTGCGTCGCGAATGGCACCGTTGACGTTGTCAACTGCTTTGCGTACACCTTTGCCGCCATAGCGGGTTTTGTCCCCATCCCGCAGCTCCAGCGCTTCGCGAGTGCCGGTAGATGCACCCGATGGCACGGCGGCACGGCCTCTGGCGCCGGATTCCAGGGTAATGTCCGCCTCGATCGTGGGATTGCCGCGAGAGTCCATGATCTCGCGTGCGTGGATCTCGCTTATTCGGGATGTCATGTGATGTCCTGCCCTGTCGATTGTCTGGAAGAAGCCTGGTCCGCTGATGGACCGGGTACATTGTCGCGCACGACGCTGACGAATGTCACCGCATCAGTGCTTAAGATAGGGAGTTTCCGCAAAATCACCCGATTTCACGGTGCTGTCCAGCCGCATCAGGGTCTCCAGCAATGGCTGCAACTGACCAAGCGGCCAGGCATTGGGGCCATCGCTCAGGGCCTTGGCTGGATTGGGGTGGGTTTCCATGAACAGGCCGGCTATGCCGGCCGCCACGGCAGCCCGGGCCAGTACCGGGACGAATTCCCGCTGACCGCCCGAACTGCTGCCCTGGCCGCCTGGCAGCTGCACCGAATGAGTCGCATCGAACACGACCGGGCAAGCGCAGGCACGCATGATGGCCAGTCCGCGCATGTCGGACACCAGATTGTTGTAACCAAACGATGCACCACGCTCGCACACCATGATGTTCTCATTGCCGACCGCACGCGCCTTGGCCACTACATGTTCCATGTCAGCGGGTGCGAGAAACTGCCCCTTCTTGATGTTCACCGGTTTTCCGGTGCGCGCCACACGCTGGATGAAATTGGTCTGACGGCACAGGAACGCGGGTGTCTGCAGCACATCGACCACATCCGCCACCTCATCTATCGGTGTGTCCTCATGGACATCCGTCAGCACAGGTACCCCGATTTCCTTGCGCACTCTGGCCAGTATGCGCAAGCCTTCCTCGATACCCGGACCACGGAAGCTCAGTTGCGAGGAACGGTTGGCCTTGTCAAAGGAGGATTTGTAAATGAACGGTATGCCAAGCTCGGCGGTCATCTTCTTGAGGGTGGCAGCGGTATTCATCGCCATGTCCTCGGATTCGATGGCACACGGGCCGGCAATCAGGAACACCGGGTGATTCAAGCCAACTTCATGACCGCACAATTGCATGGCAGTGCCTTTATTTTCTACGAGCGTTATCAGTGAGGTCTGTCACGGAATATACCGCAAAGCGGTCGATGACAGTCTCATTTGGCAGCGAGTTCGCCCGGATCGGCGTCCAGTGCAACGCCGGCTGTCCGCTTTTCCTGAAACTCCAGGGCAGCGTTGATCAGGCCCGTGAACAACGGATGTCCATCACGCGGATTGGACGTGTACTCGGGGTGAAACTGACACCCTATGAACCATGGATGATCGGGCAGCTCTATCATTTCGACCAGGCCGCTGGTATCGACTTCGCGGCGCTCGCCCTTATCGATGGCGGCTGTCGGACCGCTGGAGCGCGCCGAAATCACCAGGCCGGCGTCTGTCAACTGCTTGGCGTAATTGTTGTTGAACTCGAACCGGTGACGATGGCGTTCCACGATCCGGTCTGACCCGTACATGCGTGCTGCCAGTGAGCCATTCTGTATTACACACAACTGCCCGCCGAGTCGCATGGTGCCACCCAGATCCGAATCCTTGTGGCGGATGACGGTTTCACCGTTCTCGTTCTGCCATTCGGTGATCAGTGCAATGACCGGTTCTGGCGTGTCCAGGTCGAATTCACTGCTGTTGGCCGCCTCGATACCCGCGACATGCCGGGCATGCTCGATGACCGCCACCTGCATCCCCAGGCAGATACCCAGGTACGGAATCTTGTTCTCACGTGCATACTGGGCAGCGATGATCTTGCCTTCCACACCCCGGTTGCCGAACCCGCCCGGTACCAGGATTGCATCGATTTCGCTCAGGGCCTTGAGATCTCCACGTTCCAGTTTCTCGGCATCCAGGTAACGGATCCTGACTCGACTATCCGTCTGGACTCCGGCGTGCGTCAGCGCCTCGTTCAGGGATTTGTAGGATTCGGTCAACTCGGTGTACTTGCCCACCATGCCGATCGTCACCGATTTTCCCGGATTCCGGATACCGTCGACCACGCGCTGCCATTCACTCAGGTCCGCCGCAGGCAGATCCAGCTTGAATTGTTCCACCACCAGCTGATCAAGTTCCTGTGCATGCAGCATGCACGGTATGTCATAGATCGTGTCCGCATCGCTGGCGGCGATGACCGCTCGTTCCTGCACGTTCGTGAACAGGGCAATCTTGCGACGCTCACCTTCGGGCAGGGGTCGGTCGGCACGACACAGCAGGATATCCGGCTGGATACCGATGGAACGCAGCTCCTTGACCGAATGCTGGGTCGGTTTGGTCTTGATCTCGCCGGCCGAGGCGATATAGGGCACCAGGGTCAGGTGCATGAACAGGGTTCTTTCACGACCGAGCTCGACCGCCATCTGGCGGATGGCCTCCAGAAACGGCAGGGATTCGATATCGCCGACGGTGCCACCGATTTCCACCATCGCCACGTCCGCATCGCCAGCGCCGACGATGATCCGCCGTTTTATCTCATCGGTAATGTGCGGAATGACCTGCACGGTGGCACCCAGGTAATCACCTCGACGCTCGTTGGCGATAACGGTCTCGTATACACGCCCGGTAGTGAAATTGTTGGTCTGGCTCGTCTGGATACGGACAAAACGTTCGTAGTGGCCCAGGTCCAGATCGGTCTCCGCCCCGTCGTGGGTGACGAAGACTTCACCGTGCTGGTACGGACTCATGGTGCCGGGATCAACGTTGATATAGGGATCGAGCTTCAGCATGGTGACTTTCAGGCCACGAGCTTCCAGCAGGGCGGCCAGCGAGGCAGCTGAAATGCCCTTGCCCAGAGACGACACCACGCCACCGGTTACGAAAATAAAACGCGTCATGGACGAATTGTCTGTTAGAGCCGCAAACGACACAAGACATGATCATCTCGTGCGCAGACGACGCGAATAAGCGTGACGCGGAACATTTGAGGAGGTCCCGCCGCAGAATGCACATTTCACTCTGAACGGGCGATGAGATTACCAGAACCGCAAGAGGCTAACAATTGCAAAACGACTATCCGTGGCAATCGTTAACAACCCGCTTGACCATGCTGTCTGCCAGCTTTGACCTTTCTCAGGAAACTTCTGGTGTGATGCCTGCCATGTGGCTGCTGGAAACGCTGGAGCCTGATGCCGCCTGCGGCGCCTGCGCCATCACCGATTCGCCTTCCATCGCCACGGACTCCCTGCGAAAATCCACCGCCACAGCCAGGTTCCAGATCGCCGCCAGCCTGCCGTCGATGTACAGCAGGGGAATACTGTCACGTACCCAGGGAGGCACGGAGGACTCCTGCAGTACTTTCTTGACCGCCTTGTGGAAGGCCGGTTGACCCAACTTGATCAGTTCTCCACCGGCACGGCTCTTGACACCGATCGAACCGCTGGCTGGCAGGGCGATCCCCTGCTTTTCACACAAGGCAACGGTCAGCGTCAAACCGGTTTCGCGAATGGTCAATGGTTCGAACGGTGCATCCCAGCTGTAACGGAAGGGGGCCGTATCAGTCTGTGGAAGTAGCACGAAGAGACTGTCTCGATGGCGGCGAAACACATAGTCACGCACATTGACGATGCCGGACGAATCAGCCCGCGCGTGCACCAGGTCCGTCATGACCTGTACCAGGTCCTGCAGCCTGGGCATGCGCAGGCCGCGCTGCCGGACATACAGTCGTAAGGCGGTGAATGCACGTTCCCGAGGCAGCTTCCGAATGGCACTGAGGCTCAATTCGCTGGTGCCGGGAATACGGATGCCACTCAGATCCTCCTGGGCCATGCTCAGCAGACTCTGGCTGGCGGCCGCACTGCGCAGCGCTGACCGGCTGAGCGTTTCGGTGGCCGCCGGCCAGCGTGCCTTGAGCCGCGGCATGACCTGGTGCCGCAGGTAATTGCGATCAAAGCGTTGATCGTCATTGGATGGATCCTCGATCCAGTCCAGTGCCTGCTCCTGCGCCAGCGATTTCAACGACGCCCGCGAACAATCAAGCAAAGGGCGTCCCATGTAACCGGCGGCAAAACGACGTTTGCGGGGAATGCCGGCCAGACCGTCGGGGCCACTGCCCCGAAGCGCCTGCAACAGGAATGTTTCCGCCTGGTCCTCGGCGTGCTGTGCCAGCAGCAGATGTTCATTGGGTTCCAGCACCGCCGAGAACTGGGCATAACGGGCCATTCGGGCATCCGCCTCCGGTCCCTGCCCGGCGTGCGCTGCGTTGGCTTCAGGCTGTACCTGACGCACTGCCAGAGGTACGTCCAGAGCTTCACAGACAAGGCTCGCATGCACGGCCCAGCGACCACTCTCTTGCTGCAGGCGGTGATCGACGTGCACGGCGCGCAACGGCAGGGAGCTGTCCTGCTCGCGCAGCTGGGTCATCAGCCACAGCAGCACATGCGAATCCAGACCGCCGCTGTAGGCTACGCAGTATCGACTGCCCGCAGGCTGCTGCGATACGTAATGGGCAACGGCCTCAAGTGGTGTCATACGTTTTCCCTGAACTGACCGTAGGCTCGGAGTTTTTCCTGGCGGTTCGACAGCAGGACATCCAGCGGCCTGCCGGCAAGTGTCGCCAGTTCCTCGATCAGCGTCGCCTGGACACTGGCTGCCGCCTGCTGCGGATCGCGGTGCGCACCACCCAGTGGTTCAGCTATGACGCGGTCAACCAGATCAAGTTCCAGCAGTCTGTCCGAGGTGATACCCATTGCCTCGGCTGCTTCGGAGGCCTTGTCCACGCTCTTGTACAGAATGGATGCACAGCCCTCCGGGCTGATCACCGAATAGACCGAATATTGCAGCATCATGACGCAGTCGCCGACACCAATGGCCAGGGCACCGCCCGAACCACCTTCACCAATGACGGTGCAGATGATGGGTGTTTTCAGCCCGGCCATGATAAACAGATTTCGCGCAATGGCTTCGCTCTGTCCGCGTTCCTCGGCACCAATGCCCGGATAAGCACCTGGCGTATCGATGAAGGTGATCACCGGCAGGGAGAATCGCTCTGCCAGTTCCATCAGTCGCTTGGCCTTGCGGTATCCTTCCGGACGCGGCATGCCGAAATTGCGATGGATCTTTTCCTTCGTGTCCCGACCCTTTTCGTGACCGATGACCACTACCGGTTTCCCGTTGAGCCGGGCGGTGCCACCGATGATGGCATAGTCATCGGCGTAGAGCCTGTCACCGTGCAATTCATCGAAATCCGTAAAGACATTGTCGATATAGAAGCGCGTGTATGGACGCTGCGGATGCCGGGCCAGTTGGGCAATCTGCCAGGAGCTCAGTTTGGAGAAGATGCTGCTGGTCAAGTCGTCGCATTTTTTCTTGAGCGTATCCACCTCTTCACTGATATTGATATCCGCATCCACGGTGGCAAACTGCAACTCGCGAATCTTTGCCTCCAGCGCGGCGATCGGTTGCTCGAAGTCGAGAAAATTGGGATTCATGAATTATGCGATGGTGATCTGGCAGGCTATTGAAGACTAGTGTACTGGATCATGCAGGACCGGCCGGCGCTACCTCAGGTAACGCCGGTCACCGACAAGTGTAGCGGATCGCACCAGAGGCTGACTTGAACCGGCTGGCAGAGCCCCGCGATGACGGGCACGGACCCGATTATCAATAGACCAGCTCGACATTGTCTTCACCGGTCAATCGACCGAGGTGCGCCAGCAGTTCCAGCTGCGGATTGACAGCCCACCGGTTGCCAGCACGGATTCTCGCCTGGGCCTGGCCGTTCTGATAACTGAACCAGACCGGAATCGTCCCGCTCTTGTAGTCCGACAATGTGCTGATCAGCTCATCCAGGGCATCGTTGCGACAATTCTGGCCATTCAGGCGGATCAGCAATTGCCTGGCAAAACGAGCTCGCGCACCGGCCATGTCATAGATCTCGCGTGCGCGAATCCTGAAGCCACCATTGAACTCATCCGGACTGATTTCGCCGTCCACGACCAGTACGTCCTCTTTCCGTACCAGGTGAGCACAGGCGTCGATTTGCTCTCCACGCAAGGTGACTTCAACGCGGCCGGTACCATCATCGAGCGTGACGAACAGCATGCGCCCACCCTGTCCGTCGCGCTGGCGCACGGCCATGACGAGTCCGGCTGCAATGACGGGCACCCCGCGCTGCCGATAGGACGGCCCCGTGTCCACGGTCCCGGCCTTGTCACAGATCGCCTTGAGCCTGCCATGAGTGAATTTACCGAGCTCCGTCAGGTACTCGTTGATCGGATGACCGCTCAGATACAGGCCAAGTGTATCCTTCTCGGCCTGCAGGCGCTCACGATCCGTCCAGTCCGGCATCGTGACCATCAGTTCAGGCTCCTCTTGAGCCAAAGGCGCGCCGAGCCCGAAGAGATCATCCTGGCCTGCATCGCGGTTCTTGTGGAACTGGTCCGCACCGCGCAGGGCACTGCCAAGGTGCGTCCAGAGGCTGGACCTGTTGGGTCCCAGTGAATCCACCGCACCCGCCTTAACCAGAGCCTCGAGGACACGTTTGTTGACCGTCCCCGGGCTGGCGCGGCGACACAGGTCATCCAGCGACTCGAATTCACCGGCGGCATCCCGGGTCTCGAGCACATTGGCCAGCGCCGCCTCACCCACCCCCTTGATGGCACCGAGACCATACAGAACCGTGTTCTCATCGACCACGGAAAAGCGTACCGAAGAGCGATTGATATCCGGTGGCAGTACCGTCAGCCCCATGGCAGTGCACTCGTCGATCAGGCCGACCACCTTCTCGGTATTGTCCATGTCAGCCGACATGACAGCCGACATGAAGGCTGCCGGGTGATGACACTTCAGCCAGGCTGTCTGGTAGGACAGCAGTGCGTAGGCGGCAGAGTGCGACTTGTTGAACCCATAACCTGCAAACTTCTCCACCAGGTCGAAGATGTTGCCGGCCAGCTCCGCGTCGATGCCATTGCCCTGGCAGCCTTCCAGAAAGACTGCCCTCTGCTTGGCCATCTCTTCGGGTTTCTTCTTGCCCATGGCGCGGCGCAGGATGTCAGCAGTTCCCAGGGAAAACTGCGCCATGACCTGGGCGATACCCATGACCTGTTCCTGGTACAGGATGACGCCGTAGGTGGGTTCCAGGATGGGACGCAAGGATTCGAGCTGATAATCCTCGTGGGGCCACGCCATCTTCTTGCGGCCATGCTTGCGATCGATGAAATCATCCACCATGCCCGATTGCAGTGGACCGGGACGATACAGCGCCACCAGGGCAATGATGTCCTCGAAATTATCCGGTCGCAGGCGCTCGATGAGCCGTTTCATGCCGGGCGATTCGAGTTGGAACACGGCCGTCGTCTGTGCATCCTGCAGCAATTTGTAGGTCGGTGCATCGTCCATTGGCAGCGCCAGCAGATCCAGGGGTGCATCACGATGGCGATCGATCTCCCTGACGGCGTTGTCGATGATGGTCAGCGTACGCAAGCCGAGAAAATCGAACTTGACCAGGCCCACGGCCTCGGCGTCGTCCTTGTCGAACTGCGTCACCAGACTCGACCCGTCTGCCTCGCAGTACAAGGGAGCAAAATCGGTCAATGCCGTGGGCGCGATGACGACACCGCCCGCGTGCTTGCCGCAATTGCGGGACAGTCCCTCCAGCGACAACGCCATGTCCAGCAAGGCGGTCACTTCTTCATCGTCCCTGTAGGCACGGGCCAGATCTTCGGACTCGGCCATTGCCCTGGTCAGCGTCATACCGACCTCGAACGGGACCATCTTGGCGATCGAATCGACGAAGCCGTACGGATGACTCATGACCCGACCAACATCACGCACCACCGCCTTGGCGGCCATGGTGCCGTAGGTAATGATCTGCGAGACGCGGTGTGCACCGTATTTCTGCGCCACATACTGGATGACACGATCGCGTCCGTCCATGCAGAAATCGATATCGAAATCGGGCATCGATACGCGTTCGGGATTGAGGAAACGTTCGAACAGCAGATCGTAGGCCAGCGGATCCAGGTCGGTGATCATCAGCACGTAGGCCACCAGGGAACCGGCGCCCGAACCCCGGCCCGGCCCGACCGGAATGTGATTCCTGCGTGACCACTGGATGAAATCGGCCACGATCAGGAAGTATCCGGGGAATCCCATTTCGGCGATGACGTCGAGCTCGCGTGTCAGCCGCTCATCGTAGGGTTTGCGAATCTCGGCAAAATCCGGCCGGCTGGTATCGTAGAGCTGACGCAGCCGCACTTCCAGTCCCTCGCGAGCCGAGGCGTAGAAGAATTCGGTCTCGGTCATACCCTCCGGTATGGGAAAGTCCGGTAACACCGGTGTGCCCAGTTTGAGCGTCAGATTGCATCGCCTGGCAATTTCCACGGAATTGGCCAGTGCAACCGGAATGTCGGCGAACAATTGGTGCATCTGGGAGGCTGATTTCAGGTACTGCTCCTCGGTAACCGTCCTGGGTCGGCGAGCATCGGCCAGTACGTAGCCGGACTGGATACACAGTCGGGCTTCGTGAGAACTGAAATCCCCCGCTTCGAGGAAGCGGACATCGTTGGTGGCGACCACGGGTATGTCCAGCGCCACGGCAATGGCACAAGCGCCGGCAATGTACTGCTCCTCAAACGGCTTGCCGGTGCGCGTCAACTCGAGGTAGTAACGATCACCGAACTGCGACTGCCAGCGAGCGGCCAGTGCCCGCGCTTCGTCCTCCTGCCCTCTTTGCAGAGCTTGTCCAACATCACCTTCGACACCGCCGGACAGCACGATCAAGCCCTCGCTGGCCGCAAATACCCACTCGATATCCACCACCGGTGCACCATCGAGCTGGCCTTCCTGATAGGAGCGGGATACCAGGGTGGTCAGGTTGCGATAGCCTGTATCATCCTGCACGAGCAACAGAGCACGCGTCACGCCACCGTCGCTCAGGGCTCCTCGTATTCTCATGTCCACACCGGCAATCGGCTTGATACCGGCCTGCATGGCGGCCCGATAGTATTTGACGAGCGAGAACATGTTGCTGCGATCGGTCACCGCAGCGGCGGGCATGCTCTGCACCACCTGTTTGACCAGCGGCTTGATGCGGATGGTGCTGTCGACCAGCGAAAACTCGGTGTGGATGCTCAGGTGTACGAAATTCGCCGGTGGCGTCACCAGCTCGGCCTCGATTGCTGCGGCCGTGTCTGTCGATTCGGCACTCATCAGCCCATCACCTCCGTACGCTCGTTGTTACCGGCCAGCAATGCCTCTCGCACCGGCCGGAAGGAGCGTCGATGCAGGTGCGTGACCCCATGGTCGAGAATCGCCCTGCGATGCTGTGCCGTGGGGTACCCCTTGTGGCTGGCAAACCCGTATTGCGGATAGCGCTCGTGAAGTTGCCTCATCATGAGATCCCTGGACACTTTGGCGATGATGGAAGCTGCACTGATCGCCTGTACGTGCCTGTCTCCCTTGACTACACCCTGCACTGCGCAATCGGCTTGCGGACAGCGATTGCCATCGATCAGTGCCAGATCCGGACGCATGGCAAGCCCGGCGAGGGCGCGTTTCATGGCCAGCATGCTGGCATGCAGGATATTGATGGCATCGATTTCCTCGACACTGGACTGGGCAATGCAGAATGCCAGTGCATGCCGCCGAATGCGGATATCCAGCACATTGCGGGTGGCCTCATCCAGCAGCTTGGAGTCGAGCAAGCCATCGATACGTCTTTTCGGGTTCAGAATGACGGCGGCAGCCACCACCGGACCGGCCAGGGGCCCACGTCCGACCTCATCGACACCGGCTATCAGAAAGGGCTGTATTTGCATCGGCCAAGGATACTGGCTCAGAGGCGATCACCCAAGCCCTCTTCGACAAATTTTAGTTCGTCCACGGCAAAGAAAGCCTATACCCGGGCGGAGCTCCAGTCTCGCTATACTGGAACCCCTGACCCGTCTGGCAAATGAACCGTGGCCATAGGAGAACCACCCGTGCGCGGGTTTTCCCGCGAGGAGTATCAGCGACGTTGCCAGTCTGTACAGGTCAACATGCAGGATTGCGGTATCGATGTGCTCTGGCTGAGCACCGAGGCGGACGTACGCTACCTGACCGGTTTCCTGACCCAGTTCTGGCAAAGCCCTACCCGTCCCTGGTATCTGCTGTTGCCACAGTCCGGTATGCCGGTTGCGGTAATTCCCGCCATCGGTGAGCCCTGCATGCAACGTACCTGGGTAGAGGACATCCGTACCTGGACTTCGCCATATCCGGACGACGATGGTGTGAGCCTGCTGGTGGATACCGTCATCGACCTGGCAGGACAAGATGCGACCATCGGCCTGCCCATGGGGCCTGAGACACACATGCGTTGCCCGCTGGCAGATCTTGAACGCATCCGACGTCACCTTGGCAACGCCCGGTGGGAGGATGCCACCAGCCTCATCAGGCAGGTTCGCCAGATCAAGTCGGCGGCCGAGATCGACAAATTGCGCCATGTCTGCGCGATTGCTTCACGGACCTTTGCGGACGTACCGTTGTTTGCCAGAGCGGGCATGAGTGAAATGGACGTCTTTCGCGCTTTCAAAATTGCCTGTTTGCAGCATGGCGCTGACGATGTGGCCTATCTGGTGGGTGCCGCTCGTGCCGGCGGATACGATGACATCATTTCACCGCCGGGCGATCATGTGTTGGTGGACGGCGATGTGTTGATACTCGATACCGGTTGTACGTTCGACGGCTACTTCGCCGACTTCGACCGGAACTACGCCATCAACCGCGTCGAAGTGGCAACTGCCTCGGCACATCAGCGAACCTGGGATGCCACCGAAGCCGGTCTGGCGTCGATCAAACCGGGGGTCACCTGCAGTACGGTTTTCACCGCCATGCACCGTGTGCTGGCCCCTGGTCGAGGAGGTGCGTCATTGGTGGGCAGGCTGGGGCATGGGCTGGGTATTCAGCTGACCGAAACGCCCTCGATTACCGAGCTGGACCAGACGGTGTTGATGCCCGGCATGGTCATGACGCTGGAGCCAGGTTTCAGCTACGCGCCGGGCAGAGTAATGGTGCACGAGGAGAATGTGGTGGTGACTGACGATGGATACGAGTTACTCTCCGTACGGGCAAGGCGAGACATCCCTGTCATAGTCTGACCCGACACTGGTTGATTGATCCGGGTTGCCGGGAGAGCCGCAGATGAACACGTCATGAGACAGTTGCCATTTGACATCGAGGAGGATCGCGAAGACTGTCCTGCGGTCGGCCTGGTGGTATTGCAGACTGACGAGACCATGGAACACGAGTTGCGGCATTGGCTACCTGCCAATACCAGGCTGTTTCACACTCGCATTCCCAACCGCATCGACATCAACCACGACAGTCTGCAGGCAATGAAACAGGCGCTGCCTGAAAGCGTTGCCCTGTTACCAGCAAGCACGGACTTCAAGGTTATCGCCTACGGCTGCACATCGGCGGCGACGGTCATCGGTGAACAGGCCGTCACTGATGCTGTGCGCTCCGTGTTTCCAGGAGTTGCCGTCACCAATCCCCTGAGTGCGATAAAGGCGCGACTTGTTCATTTGAATGCGCACCGTATCGCCTTGCTGACACCCTATGTACCCCAGGTATCGCAATCCATGGTCGATGCGCTGGAGTCATCCGGATTCAATGTGGTGAGTGTCGCATCGTTTCATGAGGAGCATGATGATCGTGTCGCACGTATCGCACAGCATTCACTGCTGAATGCGATGACGACACTGGCTGGGGAAGGTCCGGTCGATGCCATCGTCGCAGCGTGCACCAATTTGCGTACGAGGGGATTGACTGAGCGTGCCAGTGAGCAGCTGGGAATACCGGTCATCAGCAGCAACGCGGCGCTGAGCTGGCATATTCAGAGTTTGCTGTGAAATTGAGGCGCATCGACGTTCGTGAGTGTCGGCTAGAGCTGTCTGTATACCAGAGAGCTGTCTGTACACCATTAAGACGCGTTTTATCAATCACCTGCCACCTGTCGGAATGGTATCTTGCGATTTCAACGGTGAGTGCCAGATGACAAATCAGCGGGGATGACGTGCGATCGATCGAAGACTTCAAACCTTTTGTTCCATCAAAAGACTATGAAACCTCGAAAGCATTTTACCAGTGTATGGGTTTTACCGTGTCGTGGGATGCATCGGAGGTCTGTGAAATAGACACCGGCTTTGGGTACAGATTCCTGTTGCTGCCAAAGAATCACAATAACTATGGCGAAAGCCTGATGTTGCACTTCATGGTGGACTCCGCTCAAGCCTGGCATGACCATTTCGAATCCGTCGAGCTCTGCAAGAAATTCCCGATGACCAGAACAGCGCCGCCGACACTGCAACCATGGGGCCTGTTGGTTGCGTATGTATGGGATCCAGCCGGCGTACTGCTTCATTTTGCCGAAAGGCCTGATACCGATGCGAGGCGGCAGGATGCCGGGGAGTCATCATCCGATATGTCGGAGTAGAACTACTGCCTCGTCACTCGATGACAAAAAAATCATGCCGGAAGAATTATTGGCCCTCTTACGGATACTTCAGGGTAGTAGTGATTCTCCTGAAAGTAGAGCTGTCCTCTGTCCACCGACGCCAGTTCCTCTATTATTTTGAAATTTTCCCCAAAGAACGATTTCGCAATCGTGATGGAATCTGCACCACCTGAATTATTCGCATACAGGCTCAAACTCATATTCGTGCCTTGATCGCAGACAAGTACCCATTCCGAGTGCGTACGAATCCTTTGGTTTCTATCTATCAATCGACCCGAGGCCATGAATTTTTCGCCAATTTTCGGAAGCATGATCGGACATTGTACGTGCTAAGGATTGGCACACTCTACCCGATATTCAGGGGTTCCGATGGCACAGCCTGGCCAGATTCGAATCGGTGTCACATAACGCTGACATGACGATCCTGCCCGGTTTATTCATGAACTCAGCGAAGTCTTACACCTGATGCATTGGCAGCTTTAATGGTCTGTCCTGGTTTGGTTCATGCCAATAAATGCACGACAGGGCCAGTGACTCGACCTGGTACGGTTCAAGGACACGGCCTGGTACGGTTCAAGAATTGGACAACGTGAAAAAACGCACAACGATAGAGTAGTACATCGCCACGCTACAGGCTTTGGGGACGACCGTTTTGGTACAGAATTGCAGGCGCGTATCAGGACCCGTCCCGGAATACTGCTCAGATCATCGAATATCAGTCACCGCTTGCCACCCTGGCTGGTTTGGGAACATCGCCCGGGCCAGCAGGCCACCCCTCGCGTTGCTTCCTGCGATCGCCGTCTGTCTCTTCCGTCTGGTCATGCCATAGCACCACGCTGGTTGGGTAAGGCATGTCGATTCCGTTGCCGTCCAGTTTTCGGTATACCGACTCAATGACTCGGCCGAAAGTGTGGATCACCGATGCACGCTCGGACTTTGTCCACCATCGCAAGCGAATGTTGTTCGATGAGTCGGCTAATGCAATAGGAATGACTTCCGCCGGAGGATCCTCCAGGACACCCTCACATTCATTGGCAGCCTCCAGAATCAGCCGCTTCGCCTCATCCCAGTCATCGTTGCAGCCAACGCCGATGTCGTACTGTGAACGTATTTTCTCAAACGCTGTTTTGACGACGACGGCATTGGTATAGATATCGGAATTAGGAATGACGACCCGTGCTCCGTCGTAGGTTTTGAGAAAGGTTGCACGAGTCTCGATCTTCTCGACGGTACCCTCATGGCCTCCGGAAACAATCTGGTCACCCACTTCAAATGGCTGGCGCAATAAAATCAGGATACCAGCGAGCATGTTCTGCAATATATCCTTGAATGCGAAACCGATGGCAACCGACCCAACGCCAAGTCCAGCGAGGATATCCGCAGGCTTGATCGATGGTGCGATAATGGACACGGCCAGCATCAATCCGACCAGAATGATGCCCCATTTAATCAGGGCACCCGCCACTTCGCCCAGACTTTCGCGGCCACGCGAATCCGCTCTACTACGCACCAGCCGTGATATACCCAGAGCCAGAACCACGGCCAGGATTATCACCACGATAGCCACACCGATATTTGGCAACAGTCGCAGAAAACCATCGAGCCAAGCGTCAACTTTCTCAAGGATATTACCGGTATCGGCGTCAATTTCGTCCATATCGCTCTCTGTTGAGATTCGCAGGCTGTTCGATTCGGGTGGCGCGACTATAGCGTACAGGTCAGGTCGTTGTAATTTTTACTCGATGTGATGCTAGTTTTAACTGCTGTTACACACTAGAGCGTGCGCGAAAAAAGCCACTGGAAAACATTCATTACGACAATGTCATGTATGACCGATTAGTTATCGAACCTATGTCGCTGAGCAGCACTTACTGCTGCTGCCTCCCCTGCAAAACTAGCTGCCGGAGGGGCATCTGACCTACTTCATCAGCGATGTAGTGGATGCACTGGATCTGTAAGCCTTTCGCGCTCGTTACCAGAAAGGCGGTCCGCGTAGTCAGCCGTTTCATCCAGCCATTATGTTCAAGGTACTTCTGCATGGATATTCCACTGGCGTATTCTCATAGTGCAAGCTGACGCGTAAGCTTCATGAGAATGTCGCGTTCAGAATCCTGGCGGCGGATGATTTTCCGGCTCACCGAACGCTGTGTGACTTCAGGGCCCTTCATTTGGAAGAGCTGGCAG
>JABDKN010000223.1 GCA_013002205.1 Granulosicoccus sp. | reverse complement strand
GCACTGGTCGCATCACGCAAATGCCTGGATCCAGTTGGATTTGCATTAATTGCCACGGTCACGGGTATCGGCGGCGGAACCCTGCGTGATCTTTTACTGGGAAAGACTGTATTCTGGCTGGTTCAACCGAACTACGTGCTGCTCTGCGTGGTAATTGCTTTTCTGGTCTATTTCATCGCACCCTTCATAGAGTATCGTTACAGGGCGCTTCTGTGGGCGGATGCGGTGGGACTCAGTCTGTTCAGTGTACTGGGCGCCAGAGTAGGGCTGGACATGGGCTTCGGTGTGACGATCGCGGTGGTGATGGGGCTGTTGAGCGCTACATTCGGCGGTCTGATACGTGATGTACTATGTCTGGAGATACCGTTGATCCTGCGCAAGGAGATCTATGCGTCTGCGGCTTTGTCTGGTGCGGTTCTCTATGCCTGGCTTGCACCATTGTCCCTGCCCTATGGTGGCGCTGAACTCGGTGGAATAATCGCGTGCTTTTTTGTCCGTGCAATGGGATTGAAACGAGGCTTGTCGCTGCCCGCCTACCGAGCCCGGCCGGGACGTGACTATCCGCCCAACACCCCGCCTGGCACCTGAGAAGTCTGGCCTGCCAGGAACCTCGAGAACTCATAGTCGATATCATTGTCCGGTGGCTGGTGTAATCTTGTACCCGCTTTAACCCCCGGCATGCATTCCTCACGCTCTACGCGGTTGGTTCCTGCAAGGCTCTACGACTGTCAGGAACTGCAGCTGCTCGACTACCCGGGAATGTGGCCGGTTCATGCCCGATAACCAAGGAAACGAGCAATGCCAGACGTCAACCATGAGCCGACTCGAAACGGTCGCAGGAAACTGCAAGGGCTGTCCGAGATATTCACGTTTCTGCGCAAGAACCAGAAGCCCATCTACGTGGTGACACCGACGCCATTCAGCCTGCTGGGGCTGGAACAATGGGTCGGTGGCGTGGAGTTCATCAATTATTTCGACATATTCGACGGCCATCATCCCCGCTCTTTCGTGCCGACGCCAATGGCGCATGAGGATTTCCAGTCGATGGAGGATGTAGCCAACTACCTGGTATCGCACCCCGAGTTCAGACAGCGGGTTTCAGACGACCACGGCGGCATGGCGCTATTCGTGATGTTCAATGAAGAGACGGAAAAACGCTGCAAGGAGGCTGGGGTCAGCATCGCTCTGGCACCAGCGGCATTGCGTGAGCGGCTTGACTCCAAGATCGTTACCACCCAACTGGGAAATGAAGCCGGCGTACTCTCTGCACCGAACGTTCTGGGCGAAGCCGACACGTATACGCAATTGAACGAACTGGCCAGCGGTTCCGGACTGGGCAGTGACCTGGTGGTGCAGACGCCGTACGGAGACAGTGGCCGTACGACCTTCTTCATAAGCTCAGAGAATGACTGGAACAGGTACTCCGCCAAGATCATTGGCCAGAAGCTAAAAGTGATGAAGCGAATCAATCACTTGCCGGGAACCGTCGAAGGATGTGCCACGCGTCACGGTACCCTGGTCGGCCCCGTCATGACAGATATTACGGGATTTGAGGAAATTACACCCTATAAAGGGGGCTGGTGTGGAAACGATATTGCTCCGGGCATTCTGCCTGAAGGCGTCCCGGCGAAGGTTCAGGACATGGTCAAGAGCTTTGGTGAGCGTCTCTATGCCGAGGGGTACAAAGGGGTGTTCTGTCTGGATTTCCTGCTCGATACCGATACCAACGACGTCTACCTGGGCGAATTGAATCCGCGTATCAGTGGTGCGACACCACCGACGAACCTGGTCACGGCGACCTATGGCGGCTGCCCGCTCTTTCTTTTTCATCTGCTCGAGTATATGGATGTGGACTATGAGGTCGATATTGCTGATATCCAGCACCGCTGGACAGATTACGATCACTGGACTCAGCTGATTTTCAAGCAGACAGAAGACAAGGTCGAGTTGATCACCAGAGCGCCGCAGTCAGGAATCTGGCAGATGGACGCAGATGGTGAGGTGTCCTTTGTCAGGCCGGCGTTGAACATTACCTCCGTGGGTCAGGAAGACGAGGCGTTCTATCTGCGTGTCTACGGCAATGGCGACTACTGTTATCACGGGGCGGATCTGGGTTGTCTGTTGACCAGAGGCAGAATGCAGACGGACAAACGTGAATTGACTGAAAGAGCAAAACTATGGAATACCGGCATCAAGAAGCAATTCACCAGTGTGCCTCTACAGCCGGATCTGGAGATAAACCTTCCCGACAACTTTGCCGAGGGCAAATGGTTCTGAGCGCAAGCGCCGCGCAGCTGTTTCTACAGCGTCAAAAGGTATGGCGCAAGTTCGTTCTGGACCACTTCTTGCCGGGTATGCAGAACGTATCGACAGGCAGCAGGCAACGCACATCATGGTACTTCCCGGTCACAGCCTTGCATGCGCACGGATGAATCTGAGGAATCTCGGGTCATGACGATGGGTCGGTTTGACCGTCATGCCACTGGGCGTAGCGGATTCCACCTGGAACGCCAGTTTCTGTGCCTTGCCGAACAAGCACCGGACGCCGCCTGGCGATGCATCGTGGAAAATGGATGGCCGGGATGGCGCGACTGGTATGTCTCTCGTGGAGGGTCATCAGGTAGCGCCGCTGGGAGATCCCTGCGCGCGGTCAGGCGCTACATGCCAGAGATGGAATCATTGCTCGACAAACTGGTGGGCGACCATCCGGAAGGTGACCTGCTGCACCAGTTCCTGAGCTTCTGGTGTCCGCCCCGTTATCTGGTTGCCTGTACGCAACTGGCATCAATCGACCATGATGGGCCATTTCTCATTCGCAACTACGATCTTGATCCTGCCCTGAACGAAGCCATCATGTTGCGTTCCAGATGGCATGCAAGGCCAGTGCTGGGAATGGTTGAAGGGCTCTCGGGCATGTCGGACGGAATCAATGCCGAGGGTCTGGCAGTATCGCTGAGCTTCGGCGGACGCATCAATTCGGGAACTGGCTTCGGTATTCCCATGATCGTTCGCTACCTGCTGGAGACCTGCAGCGATGTACAGCAGGCAATCGAAGCCTTGCGTTTCATTCCGACGCATATGTCGTACAACCTGACACTGGTCGATGCCGCCGGCGCCCTGGCAACCGTCATGGTGTCACCCGACCGTCCTGCCATCGTCTTGCGCAGGCCCTGGGCAACCAATCACCAGATTGGCGTCGAGTGGCCGTGGCATGCGCGTTTCTCGGGAACGATGGAGCGTGCAGAACTGTTGTCCGAGCTGTCGTCAACCGAGCCGCCCACAGCCGAGCAATGCAAAGCCATGTTTCACCGCGAACCCATCTACAGCCGCGATTATTCGGAAGGCTACGGCACGGTGTTCACGTCTCTCTATAGACCAAATGCCGGGACAGCCGAAATCAGTTGGCCAAACGGCGTCTCAAAAACGCGGTCACTGCGTGACCAGGGCTCCGCGGAAATCACGGTCTCCTATTCATCAAATGATTCATCAGCAGCTCTGAAGGACGCACAACCATGAGTAAGTTCGCTGTTGCAGGTGTTCAGATGTCGATCACCATGCATGACAATATGCCTGAGATTCAAAAACGTCTCGAGGTGTTGATGTTCCTGTATCCGTGGGTAGAAATGGTCGTATTCAGCGAACTTTCCGCGCACGGGCCTAACCATGCCTCAGCAGAACCCGCCGGGGGGCCTTTTGAGACTCGATCTCGCGAGCTGGCAGAAAAATTCAAGATCTGGCTGATGCCGGGTTCCTACTATCAGAAACGCGATGGCAACATCTACAACACGGCAATCGTAATCAATCCACAGGGTGAGCTGGTTGCTTCCTATGACAAGATGTTTCCGTTTACCCCGTATGAAGTGGGCACGACGCCGGGAGACAGTTTCTGTGTGTTCGACGTACCCGACGTAGGACGGTTTGGCTTGAACATCTGTTATGACATGTGGTTCCCCGAACTGACACGTACCCTGGTATCAATGGGGGCCGAAGTCATTCTCAACCCGGTACTGGCCAGTTTTGTGGACAGACATGCCGACCTGGCCATCGTGCAGGCTTCTGCGGCCATGTTTCAGTGCTATGTCTTCAGCATTAATGGTCTCATGGCAGGTGGCAACGGATACTCGCGCGTCGTCGACCCCTCCGGTCGGTTACTGCACGACGGTAACGTCCAGGAAGAAATGATTCCGCTGGAAGTAGATTTTGACCTGGTTCGCCGTCAACGCAGACGGGGCGTACTGAACATGGGTCAGCCATTGAAAAGTTTCCGCGATCACACGGTCCGCTTTCCAGTCTATGAGCCAGGCTATCAATCCGAATATCTCGACTCACTGGGAGCACTGGTCAAGGCGCCTCGCGTTCGCTAGTGCAACCCACCCGGTGCGCTACACACTGTCTGCTATGAGCCTGACGCGACGTGCCTGGCGAACCGATCCAGAATTGCCTGCCAGCCATCGCGCTGCTGATCGATCGTGTGGGTTGATTCTGCCTCAAAGGTTTCGCGTACCGTCACGCGATCCGCATCCTCGATGAACTCCACAATAAGCGATCGGTCGCCGATGGAGCACTCGATCAGTTCTTTGGGCACTATCTTCATGTAGGTACCCTCGAAATCGAATCCCCTGCTCCCATCCCGCGCCTCCATGCGTGATGAAAAACGACCGCCGACTCGCAGATCCACCGTAGCACTGGTTGTATGCCAATCGTCCGATGCCGCGTTCCATTGCATGATATCGGCCGGGGACGTCCAGGCGCGCCAGACATCGTCGATTGGTGCCTTGATCGAGGACTCCACGGTGATTTTTTCAGGCTTGGGCATGGAAATTCTCCCTGATTGGCAATGATGCATACGCAGGATTGCAGTATAAACATCAGCAACTACCCCACAGCTCGTTGCAGAGTGTGACGGGCCGATATTAGCAGTACTGACTGATCATGGAGATAGATCCTGTGCAATTCGTTGACCTGATAGCCGTATTGGCGGTGATCCAGTTTCTCAGCTTTAGTGTACTGACCGGAGCGGCTCGCAGAAGCTCCGGGCTCAAAGCGCCTGCTATCACCGGCCACCCTCTCCTGTCAGTGACAGGATTGACGGAGTAGTGACCGCCAACCTCGTCATGAGGGTGACCAGCCGACTTGAAGGTTGATCGCTGCAAAAAATCGCGGTGGATATTCTCCTTGATTGATGTATGATTT
>JABDKN010000212.1 GCA_013002205.1 Granulosicoccus sp. | reverse complement strand
CGTCGACGGATGTCATGCCGCGACTGAGCGAGGATGGCGGTGCGCTCAGCACCTGGCAGGCTGAGGGTGAAACAGGTAATCATGCGCTGGCGGTCAGCAGCACCGGAAGCTTCGACTCATTCTTTGCCGGCAAGGCATCGCCGCTCGTTAAGGACGAGTCAGACAGCGACACCGATGCAGAATCAGCACAGGAGCCGGGTATTGATCCCGCATCAGCCTCGGCAAGCCAGACTGATACGAATGACGAAGCAGCTGATGCCGACGTTGCATTCGTCGACAACCTCGATACCGTGATTGAACGTTCACCGGAGTCTGCCCGGCTGATTGTATTTGCGTCCAACGACTTCCTCAAGGATCAGATCACACAGTTAGCCGGTTCCACCACGGGTAGCGCTTATCTTGCGCCTTTTCAGTTGATCGCGAATGCCGTGGATGTAGCGCTCGATGATACAGGTCTATTGAATATTCGCAGCCGCGGCCAGTTCAATCGGACACTACCTCCCATGGCAGAAGGTACGCAGAAGTTCTGGGAGTTCCTAAACTATGCACTTGCCGCAGTACTCATTCTGGCGGTGTATCTACTGGTACGCCTATGTCATCGACAAACCGAGAAACGGCAGCTCGGGTGGTTGGCATCATGACAAACAAAATCAAAACGCTGAATACAGCGACTGATGAAACAGTGACTGACGGTAACATCACCGAGGACCAGGAATCACGCCCGGCGGCAAGTCATAGTGATCGGCTGGCTACGCTGAAAGGCGCATGGCGAGAAAGCCGTGGCGCACAGCTACTGGCAGGTGTGCTGGTTGCACAACTGATACTTGCCGGTGCATTGCTCTGGCAGACAAATGATGAAGCAGATTTCGTATCGTCGAACCAGATTGTCAGTCTTGATGCGAAAAATGTCGACGAGTTGGTTATCGATGGCGGTGAAGTCGAAGGCAAGCGTGTGATGCTGAGGCGAACCACCAAGGGTTGGGAAATGGCCGGTGATCCAGCTTATCCAGCCGATGCGCTCAAGGTGGAGGGAATCATCGATACCCTGGCTTCTCTGTCACCTGGCTTGCCAGTCGCCACGACAGAAAGCGCTCAGGAACAGCTGGAGGTAGCGGACACCGTATTTCAGCGGCGTTTGCGTGTGGACAAGGGTGATCAGCAGGTAGCCGACTAGTATCTCGGCTCCTCGCCAGGCTTTCGCAAGGCACACTTGCGTAAAGCCGGCGAGCAGGCCATCTACGCCGCACGTATCAACGTGTTCGATTTGCGATTGAGCTCCGATGCCTGGCTGGACAAACAGCTACTGGCATACGATACGGTGGATAATTTACGTGAACCCGGTATTGAACTGTCGCGAGAGGGTGATGCCTGGCGCATCGTTGAACCGGCCGCACAAGCCGACACTCATGAAGTTGTGATTGATCAGATCAGTTCGATCATCGGCGCGCTGCAGGGATTGAGCGTAACGGGCATCGTTGATACCGATGCCAGTGAAAATGCAACTGTGGAACCTGATCATGAGTCTGAAACAGACCTGGCAGATGCTGCCCCGAACGAGGTGGAGAACGAGGCACTTGAGCTAACAGTGGGTAGTGGAGACAACGCGCTCGTTCTGAGTCTGAAGCGACAGGGTGAGAACGTCGTCGCAGCTCGCAGCGACATTGCCGGTGAATTCACGGTGGCGGCATCGGTCTTCGACACGCTAAGCGGATTCAACACTGACACGGTGTTGGTAGCCTCACCAGCAGAACCAGGTGCTACCCAGCCAGCTGATTCGGACCCAGATGGATCCACTTCCGAATAAGTTTTCAATTTGACATCCGACTAAAGCTCTAGTGGCTAGAGGTCATAGACTATCGCTTGGCTGGTTTCAATGTGACCAATGAGTCATCGATAGGTTGAGCGTATGACAGCGGTATGAAAAGCGAGAATAGCCTATGCGATATGGGTGTGAAAGTTGAAAGAGGTATTGGGTGAGATCGCAAGTGCAGAAAACGATTAGTTTGGCTGCGATCAAAGCGAGCCTGCCGGACAAGTCGATATGCAAAGGCGGTCGCCCCCGGCAGCCCTATAACTGCCTTCAACTCCAGTCTATTAACAATATAGTCGGGAGCACGACGTGCCGCAGATAAGACCATCGATCATAGGCGTACTGGCTGCGGTAGTAGCCCTCTCCATTGACCAGATTACCAAGGCAGTCGTGATCGCCAATCAGGCTGCGCTAGCCACTGGAAGTTCCATTGTTCCTGGCTTCAATCTTGTGATGTACCGTAATGACGGCGTTTCTTTCGGGCTGCTTGGTGGTGCACCTCGGTGGGGGCTGATCGTGTTGTCGCTTGTAATTTGTCTCTGGCTGGCGTTGTTGCTCGTGCGGTCCCACTGTTCGATCGAGACGCTGGCCTACGGTGCGATCATCGGTGGTGCACTCGGAAACATCACAGATAGACTGCGACATCACGCCGTCATCGACTTCCTCGATTTCTACATCGGTTCAGCGCATTGGCCGGCTTTCAATATGGCGGATGTGTTCGTGATAAGTGGCGTAGGCCTTTTGCTCATAGCTCCCTGGTGGAGTTCACGCAGGAACTCTGCGTAAACCGTGGCTTTGCGGATATCGGCTTTCGAGCTGGGGGGCTTCGGATTGCCCTTGCGTATGGGTCTTGCCTTTACTGCGGGTGGTTTGACGATGATCAGCCTTCGTCCAATTTCGATACTGGTTGCGGTACCAGTGGCCTTCTCGACGCAGTTCGTAGTTCTCGGCCACCTCAGCGTCTGGCGTGCCTTTCTCGTCGGCTGGGCTTTTGGCGTCGGACAATTCAGTGTCAGTACCTTCTGAATCACGGAGAGTTTCTTCATGGAAGCTGAACGCTCGGGCAAGAGATCGAAACACCCGCTAAGAATTTGGCAGAGCCTGAATAGTTCACTCTCGAGAGCCAGTGAGTACGCATAGCTCACACTGCAGGATGCGAGCTAGCCGATTTCCCCAAGAACCGGGAACGTCACGAGCAGCCAGTAGGCGAAGCGTGTGAGTTGCCCGGTCATGATGGTAATCCCCATGAGTACCATGACAGCACCAGCAAGCTTGTAGAGCAGCTGACCGGCACGTCCGATCGCACCGATCCGACGTGCAATCGTGTCAGTGAACAGGGCTGTGATCAGAAACGGTACGCCCAGCCCCGCCGAATAGATCGACAACAGCCAGATGCCCTCCGTTGGTCGTGTGCTGGTTGCGCCGACGGTCAGGATAGCGCCGAGGATGGGGCCGATGCAGGGTGTCCACCCGAAGGCGAAGGCCAACCCAAGCAGATAGGCAGCCCAGGGACGTCCCCCCGGCAGGTCAAGATGAAACCGGGTGTCTCGAAGTAAAGCGCCAAAGCGCAAGGCCCCGAGCATGGATAGTCCGAATACGACGATGATCGCCCCACCAATCATGCTGAGCTCGTTCCGCCAAGTCAGTAGCAAACGCCCCAGCACGCCAACTCCGGCGCCCAGTACGACGAATACCGTCGAAAAACCCAGTACAAAGCACAGGCTCAGGCCCACCGCATGCAATCGTGCGGTGAATTTTGCCCGCTGTTCGGGGGCCTGATCCGTCTGGCCAGCGATAAAGGAGACGTAGCCGGGGACCAATGGCAGTACACAGGGGGAAAGAAAGGAGATAGCGCCCGCCAGAAAAGCGGCAACGATGCCAATACCAGCTATCTCGGTTGCCATGTTATGACTCGACAGATCGCCGGAACGGATGGAGCGCCCATGCAAATGCCAGCCCTGGAATCACGATCCACTGCAGCAGAGGGGACAGCCCGGCGTCAATCACCGGCACGATGGGCATCAGCTCCGAGTACGCCCACGCCTCACGCACCACGATATTGAGCCACTCACTGAACACGGTATAGCCGACGCCAGTCACCATCGTGAAGCCAACCACACGATAGACGGCAGAACGCTTCAGTGGCCATCCGGCGCCAAAGATCAGCAACGACAACATCAGTGCGCTCATGGCGATCAGGATGTCCCCGCCGGTGCAATGTATCGCGGCAAACACGATCTCCCCCGCAGTGCCGGTACTCCAGAGGGTGTACAGCGGCATGTGCGCAAACTCCCAGACTAGATTCATCCCTGCAATGACTGAAAAATAGCGTCGCAACGTGGACACGAATGACGCACTGATCTGCAAGGCATCGGTGAGTGTACTGTGCGAGGAGAGGGTCGCGACATCCTGTGGCTGTTTCACGTCTGATTACCCCTCCCTTTTTCTGCAACAGATGCCGACTGTACACATGAGCGCGCAGGGCGCCAGCGACAGGATGATCGGCGCTGCTCCCATGGCCGTCAGCCAGTCCCAGTTCAACGCCATGCCTGTGCCCACGACGACAATGCCCGCTACCAACAACGGACTTCGCCCCCCCAACTTCTTTATAAGGCGTGATCTGTATGATCGGGAAGTGGAGTGTTGCTGTTCAGACTCTAGTGTCTGAGTTGCACTGACGTCAGTCTTCATCATTGATCTCCAAAAATTTGACCTACGGATGTGTATTGCTCAATGTCAGCCATTGACTATGCCGCATCGTACCCGGTTGCATTCCTGGCAAGCCCGAGCCATGGCAACACCACAGAAGGCAGCGTCCTCACAGGGCTAGTCAGCATCATTGCGAGATCCTGGCGTGCTGCTTCTACGCGTGTTTTCCATGAAGACATACTTCACTGGAGCCGCAATCGACAGGAGCAACAGAACAATCACCAGAAGCCAGACTAGCCCCATGGCCCACATCATCCCGCCACTTATCATGTTGCCGTTCATCATTCCGTCATTCATCATCAAAAATATTCCTGTTATTGGCGTTACACGCCGTGAGGTTCAAGGTCCGGTCGCAACTCGATCGGGATTACATCAGGCTATCCACGATCTTCTGCAGGGTTTCGGTCGGCAGCGCGCCTGCGGCGGGAACGGCATCACCGGTTTCATTGTTGATGATGATGTTCCCGGGCGTGCCCGAGATACCGATCTTCCTACCCTCGACAACGTCCTCCTGGACACGAGCGCTCATGCGGCCAGACTCAAGACAGGTTTCAAAAGCCTTTTCATCCAGGCCAATCTCCTGAGCCAATGGCACCAGTGCATCGGGTGACAGTCCATTGCCGTTCGAACTGGTTCGCTCGTAGAGCAGATCGGCGTACTGCCAAAAGCCATCATTGCCACCCTGTTCGCTGGCACACTCGCTCGCCTCGGCTTCAAGCTGTGCCAGGGGATTGTGAAATTCGAGCGGGAAGTGCCGGTAAATCCAGTTCACCTGACCCTCGGAGCCATCAACAAGCGCCTTTGGATTGGGGTGAAAACGCTTGCAGAAAGGGCATTCGAAGTCAGAGTATTCGATCAGTGAAACAAGCGCGTCAGGATTGCCGTAGATATGATCGCGATCAGGCGATACAGGGCGCACGGATCCCGCCAATTGAGCCGAGCGAGTTCGGGCTTTCTCCTCTGCCGTGGACTGAGCCTGCCGTTGCTTGTCGATGTAGCGTTCAATGCCCTGTTCAATCTGTTCATCCAGAGCGCCGTCCTCCATCAGTCGACGAATGACCTCCTGACTGACCTGGTCAACCAGTGCATCGTTGGGCACCGGGGGATCATCGGCGTACGTGTTGCCAGACAGTGCAACGGTCACAAGCAACAAGAATGGCAGCACGGCACTCGTGGCTTTCGTTATCAAACTAGTCGTTTTTTTCATGGAGATAGGCTCTATTGGGTGTGGGTTATGAGTGCAGTGGAAAATCGTCCAGATATCAATTATCAATCACTATCCGCACGTTCAATGTTGAGCGTCGTGGTCACCGGTGGATAGCAAAGACCCTGATCGGCACAGCCTTGATACTCAATGTCCAGCGTGATGTCCGAGGTGATGGATGCATCCCAACGCCAGGGGATCACGGCTTGCACGAAGTGATAGAACACCTCAACCTGACCGAACGACAGATCATCCTTCCTCTGTCCGGCTGGCAAATGCGCAGCCCCCAGCATCTGCTGATCCACTGCTCCTTTCATGGCGAACTGGAACTTGTCTCGATACAGGTAGTATCCATTGGCAATAGTCCAATCCACCGTGATCGACTCGGCGGTGACTGCCCCGACTTTTGCAGTGAACGCCTCGCTTGCGGGCAGAAACACGGTATTGCGGCTGCGACGGTCCATACCGAGAATGTCCAATGAGCTGACGGAAGGCGTCTCTATCCGGCTCATCGAAGACGATTGAGCGTGCGACTCAGCCAGGGTATTCGTGGTAACAAGCAGCAGTGCCAGCGTCAGTGCGATAGCGATACGTGCCCTGTGATGCCACACGAGAGGCTCAACGTGGCTGATCGGCCTTGACACGCCCAATGATCTACAGATCAACGGCATCCAACACGGATAGCCGATTGTGATCACAGACGATTCACGTTTCATGGGTTTGTTACTCATGTCCTCATTCAGCCGGTAGATAGCGTTGAATAGCCTCAATCATCGCGGGCGCATCCCATTGGGCGGGACCGAGTAGGCGACCCATTTCATCACCCTGTGGGTTGATCAAGAGAGTGGCAGGGATGCCGATCACGTTCAGAATAGTCGACGCGCTACCGGTCGGATCGACATAGACCGCCAGTGCGTCAAGGTCCAGCTCTTCGTAGAATTTCTCGATCAGCGACACCTCTGCGCGATCGATGGACAGGGCAACGACTTCAAACTGGGCGCTGCCAAGCTTTGCCTGCAAGCGATCCAGCGTGGGCATCTCCTCTCGACACGG
>JABDKN010000003.1 GCA_013002205.1 Granulosicoccus sp. | reverse complement strand
AAATGTGCTTCATTCGGTTCGATGCGCATGGCTTCGCGCAGCAAGGTCGACGCCTGCCTCGGATCGTTTTTCTGCATGGCAAGCTGCGCCTTGTCGTAGGCCTCGTAGGCTTTCCGTGTCTTGAACAGTCGAGCCATGGCTGTACGGTATTCCGCCTGCCCGACCTTCCCGCCATCGGGCAGCCTGGCGGCGGTTTCGATATTCTCGTTAACGCGCCTGACGGAGGGTGGATGACTGGCAAACAGGCGTGACAATGCATCATCCCGTCGATCCCCGGACAAGGCTACGAAGGTGCGTTGCAACTGTACGGCTCCCTGAGGGTCGTAGCCTGCCCTGGCCATGTAATCCATACCGAAGCGATCCGCCTCGAGTTCCGCATCCTGGCCATAGCGGCTGTTGATGATCTGCGCGCCGACACTGGACAATAACTGCGCCTGCTGACCATAGCCTTCACGCGCACCCAGTATCGAGGCGGTCATCACACCCAGTTGCAAACCGATGCCACGTGTCTGCCCCCTGGCACCATGTTTGGCCGCTGCATGAACTATTTCATGTCCCAGCACCGCCGCCAGTTCGGCTTCGTCCTTCAGGCGTACCAGCAGACCACGATTGATACTGATCTTACCGCCGGGCAGAGCCCAGGCATTGGGCGTGGAATCGTTGATGACATGAAACTCGTAGGGCAGCTTGCGATCGCTTTGCGCGGCCAGTCGGCGACCAACGCCCTGGACATAGTTTTCCACGCCCGGGTCCACTACGTAGTCACCGCCCTGCGACTGCCTCAGCGGCAGATACTGCTGCGTCCCGATCTGCATTTCCCAATCCTCGGATACCAGCAGAAAGTCCTTGTTCCCCGTTACCGGATTCTGCACACAGGCACTGAGCAGGATCAGGCTGAGCAGGCACAATGGCAGCGCCACTCGCAGACGCCGGATGCCCTCATTTGCAGTGCCGGCCTTTGTCACCGAATCAATCATGGGTGTTCTGCTCCTGTTCAATTATTGCGGAGGTGTGGTGCGTCAGTGCTGGTGACCGCCGACCCCGTGCGCGTGACCGTGTGCACGTTCCTCGGCAGAGGCGCGGCGTACCGAGACGATCTGCACATCGAAGGTCAGGTCGACACCTGCCAGCGGGTGATTGACGTCCACGTCGACATTGAATTTACCTGCCTTGATGATCGTGGCCGGACTGGGTCCATGTTCACCGCGCAGCGTGATGAGTTGTCCGGGATGGAACGTCTGCTGCCTGCCACCGTCTATCTTTTTGCGGGACACCCGTTGCTGTCGCTCGGGATAACGTCGTCCATAGGCCTTCTGGTGCGGTATGGTGACCGACAGATCATCGCCCCTGACCTTGCCGACAAACGCATCCTGCAAGGCCAGCAAAACTCCACGCTCACCGTGCAGGCAGAGCACCGGGTTGCCATTTTTCGAGGTTTCGATCTTTTGTCCCTGAGCATCGTACAAGTCGTAATGGAAGGCCACGACCATTCCCGGGCCCGCAGCCAGGGTCTCATTCGTATCGGCTTGATGATCTGGCATGCACGGTTCCCTGCGGTCATCGATGGCTGGGTTAGCATTGTCCTGCAGCGTGGGAATCGGGCCACACAGCGCGGTACACTGGAGTTCATATGATAACCACTACGGATGGGTGCAGGGCGTCGGGTGCCATTTCTCTACGCAGGAAATTCCGCCGGGGTCTGCCGCGCCTGTGCGTGCTGGCCGTTCTCGGCATGCCGCTGGCCGCCTGCACGAACAGCAAAATTATCCTGGGACCGCTTTACAACCAGATGGATGATCAGATTCGGTCTGAAATCATCGAACTCGGGGAGTTCACCGATGCACAGCTCATGGCCTTCGACCAGGCGGTTGGTACTTACCACGTCTGGCATCGACAATCCGAGTTGCCTCGATACGCAGGCCTCCTGCAGGAAATTGCTGACAAGGTGGCCACGTCGGGCAACATCGGCCCCGACCAGGTGGAGCGCTGGGTCAAGGATGCCGAGGAACTTGCCCGGGCCGCTCGAGAATGTCACCCGCTCAATTTCCTCGTCGATACGATGCGCACACTCAGCGATGATCAGCTGAACGTCATCGAGCAACGCTACACCGCGGAGCGATCGGAGCATCGCGAACGCCACGCCTCGCGCACACCAGAGCAGCGTGTCGAGAGACGACTGAAGAATTTACAGAAATGGGCAGGTCGCATGAATGTGCAGCTGAACCCCGCTCAACTGGCGGCGCTGGGCAGTACGCTTCGGCAACAAACCAGCCTGAGCAGTCAGTACTACACGCTGGCGGATGCCTGGACTCGCGAGGTATTCAGAATCGCCCGCGATCAGTCAGCCAGCGAATACACCACCCGCATGCGCGAGCACATGAACGCGCGGTGGACGCTGCTGGAATCGGCTTATCCCGCACAGTGGCAGGCGAACCGACGATTGTGGCAAAAGACGCTGCATGCGCTGATCCTGAGTCTGAGCGAGGAACAGCGACGCAATTTCAGTCAGTGGTCCAGCAAAATGAGTGATACGGTACTGGCCATATCCCGGGACGAACCCTCATTCCAGATCGGCAACGACCCTGGCATCGGCTGCCTGCCGGATACCTCCAGCTAGAAGTCTGCGCGGCAGAAAAAGTCCTGTGGATGATCGCAGTTCGCCAGATGCCGACGGTGTTCGGCGAAGGCGGCGATGATCGGGCTGACATCATGCAATGTGCGTAATCTGCCGAACAGATCGGCAGCCTGTGGATAACTGCGTTTCAGGTACGCCAGCCACTGCTTCGTACGATTGCCAACGTGCTTGGGGCTCTGGCTGTCCGAGCGCAGAAACTGTAATTCCACGAACTGTGACAGCTCCAGCCACGACAGCGTCTCCGGCGACTCGATACCGGCAGCCTGAGCGCGGATACGGCGAGCCAGGTCAGGCGCGGCCAGTGCTCCCCTGCCGAGCATGACGTGCCGGCAGCCGCTGGCCCGGCGAGCCAGGATACTGTCGGCAACATCCCAGATTTCGCCATTGATGCAAGTCCTGTCGTCCCCGGGTCGGACCACGGCCGCCACCCTCGACCACCACGCGGGCGGCTTGTAGCCGTCGAATCGGGTGCGTGCGTGGATGGCCAGTTCGGTTGCGCCGGCCCGGCGAATCCCCTCGACTATCTCCGGCAGGGCCTGGCAGTTGTCGTAGCCCAGGCGTATCTTGGCGGTCACTGGAATCTGCGAGGGCACGGCATCGCGAACCGCTGTGACGATATCAGCCACCCGTGACGGGTACTTGAGCAGAATGGAACCACCGAGGCTGTTATTCACCGTCTTTGCCGGGCACCCGAAATTGAGATCCACCCCCGGCGCACCCAGTGCCACCGCACGTCGCGCATTCAGCGCCAGGGCCTGTGCGTTGCTGCCCAGCAGTTGCGTGTACACCGGCACACCGTGTACCGTTCGCCCCCCTGTCGCCAGCTCCGGGCACAGACGCAGAAACACCCGCTCGGGCAGCAATACATCGGTCACCCGAATGAACTCGGTTACACAGCGACTGTAGCCACCGAGTCCGGTGAGCATACGGCGCATCGCTGCATCGATGACCCCTTCCATTGGCGCCAGCACGATCCGACCTTCCGGCAGGGGGTCATTCTGGCCTGGCAAGCAACTCTGGGTATCCAGCACGGTGACTGAGCGGTAAGTTGGAAAGTACCGTCGATTCTGGCAGATTAGACGTTGCAGGTGGCTTGGCTGCCAGCAAACGGCGACGGTGACAGGCCATCGCCGTGTATTGATCAGCGTCAACGGTTGTGCGTCCAGGACCCGCTATGGTCGGCGTTCAACAAGCATTTGCCCGCAACCGGCCGGTCGTTGCTCCCGTTCGTTCGCCGTTCCAGGAGTGCTTCCATGGACAACAGAGTGTCAGAGGGCATACGGGCACCGCTCACCAGCCTGGCCGACTGGGCCGATGGCATGCGCTGCTGGCAAGCCGTTCATCAGTTGCACTGCGCACCGACTGTCAGCGCCGCTGCAGCCCGTAATACCGGACGCCGACGGGCCAGTGAGCTGATTCGACATGCGTGCAGGCACTCGCCCTTCTACCGCAGACACTTTGCCGGTGTGGCACCCGGTTCCGCACTGGATGCCTACCCTCCGGTCACCCGGGCACAACTCATGGCCAACTTCGATGACTGGGCGACGGACCGCCGTATCAGCGACGAGGCAATCCGGCAGTTTCTGTCTACGAAGGACAATATCGGGGGGCGCTTTCTGGATGAGTACCTGGTCTGGACCAGCAGCGGCACCACCGGTGAGCCGGGCATATTCGTGCAGGACAGGGACGCACTGTCACTCTATCAGTCCTTGCTGTACGTCAGATACCAGCACAATAATCCGGCTTCCCTGATCCCCGACCCCTGGCATCTGGCCTACGGTGCCAGTCGCATGGCCCTGGTCGCTGCACTGGAGGGCCATTTTGCCGGCACCGTGTTCTGGCAGTGGGCGTCAAGACTCAACCCCTGGCTGGCAAGTCGAACGCGCACCTTCTCCATCCTTCAGCCCGTGAACACACTGGTCGAGCAGCTCAATGACTGGCAGGCCGATTTCCTGTCGAGTTACCCCAGCATGCTGCTGCTGCTTGCCGAGGAGCAGGAACGCGGCAGGCTGCGACTGTCACTCAATAGTCTCTGGAGTGGCGGCGAACGTCTCACCGAGCAACAGCGTCGGCGCATACAAAGTGCGTTCGGCTGCACGGTGATCGAAGACTACGGCGCCTCCGAAGCCATGAACATGGCATTTGGTTGTCAACGAGGTCGGCTGCATGTGAATGCCGACTGGTTCATTCTGGAACCGGTTGACGAGCATCTGCAGGCAGTACCGGCGGGGGAAAAATCGGCCACTACGCTGGTCACCAATCTGGCCAACCGCGTACAGCCGCTCATACGTTATGACCTGGGTGACAGCACTGTCATGCACACCGATGCATGTGACTGCGGCAATCCCCTGCCCACACTGAGCGTAGCTGGCCGTGACGACGACACCTTATGGCTGGCTGCCGGAGAAGAAGGCACTGTCCCGGTGCTGCCACTGGCCCTGAACACGGTGATAGAAGAGTACGCCGGTGAATTCGGATTCCAGATCATCCAGACCAGCCGGGGTTCACTGGATATTCGCACCCCGGGTGACAGCGCCGCAGCTCGACGTTGCGCATTCGACAGGATTTGCGAGCCTTTGCAGCGCTACCTTGCCTCCATTGGCGCCACCTCCGTGGTACTCAGACAGGATCCAACGCCACCACAGCGCGAGGCGGTCAGTGGCAAACTGCGTCAGGTCAGCAATCGATTCACTGAATCCTGCGGCTCGCCGGCCACAGGCTGAGATCAGTGGAACACCCGCAGTAGCCACAGGGTGATGCCGGGAAACAGCACCAGCAGTGCCGTTCTGATGATATCGGTCACCACGAAGGGCAGGACTGCCTTGTAGGTTCGGACGATAGGCGTCTCCCTGTCCATCGAGTGAATGACAAACAGGTTCATGCCCACGGGCGGGGTGATCAACCCGACTTC
>JABDKN010000196.1 GCA_013002205.1 Granulosicoccus sp. | reverse complement strand
CTTTTCACTGACAAACTGCGAGCGGGAAGACCAGAACCGGGAATACCTGGTGATCTGGACCTCACTGTGGATACAGATGGACAGTTTTTACAGTGGTAGCGGTGGTGGGGCCGTTGAACTGCAGTCACATTTCCGCTGCATGCCCTCCAACATTCCGTTTCGGCCCCAACGCAAGACGCCCAAGCCGGAGATCCGTGGGCCACAGACAGCAATCGTGGTCGGCCCCGGTGGTGAGGAAATCTGGACGGACAAGCACGGTCGGGTAAAGCTGCAGTTCCACTGGGATCGGTATGGCCAGTCCGATGAGAACAGTTCCTGCTGGGTACGTGTATCTCAGGCCTGGGCCGGGGAGAAGTGGGGCAGCATACACATTCCGCGTATCGGCCAGGAAGTCATCGTCGAATACATCGACGGTGACCCGGATCGCCCCATCGTCACCGGACGCGTCTACAACGGTGACCGTCCGGTGCCCTACGATCTGCCGGCCAATGCCACGCAGAGTGGTATCAAGAGCAGAAGCTCGATGGGTGGCAAGCCTGCCAACTTCAATGAAATACGGATGGAGGACAAGAAGGGATCCGAAGAACTTTACATTCACGCCGAAAAGGACCAGAACAATATCGTCGAGAATGACGAAACTACCAATGTCGGCCATGACCGGACGGAGGATATCGGCCATGACGAGACCATCAAGATAGGCAACGATCGTACTGAAACCGTAGGCAACGATGAAACCATCAGCATCGGCAACGACAGAACCGAGAAAGTCGGGTCGAATGAAAAGATCACCATCGGCAGCAACCGTACCGAAGAGGTCGGTAGCGATGAATCGATCAGCATCGGAGGCAATCGCCAGGAAAAGGTTGCCGCCAACGAACAGATCAGCATCGGTGCAAACCGCACCGAAAAAGTGGGCAAGGATGAGTCCATCAAAATCGGTGACAGCCGGACGGAGACGGTGGGCAAGGATGAGAAGATCGACATCGGTGACAACCGCACGGAATCGGTGGGCAAGGATGAGAAAATCAGCATTGGCAAGAATAAAACCGACTCGATAGGCGATGATTACAAAGTGGACGTCGGCAAGAAGTTCTCACTCAGCGCTGGTGATGAGATCGTTCTCTCCACTGGTAAGGCCAGCATCACGATGAAAAAGGACGGTACCATCATCATCAGTGGTAAGGACATCACCCTGAAGGGCAGTGGCGCCATCAATGCCAAGGCCAGCAAGAACATCATCCTCAAGGGCAAGAAGATTCTGCAGAACTGATGCCGGGCAGGAATACCTGCCGGTCGGCCCATGGGTATTAGTAACCACAATTAGGGCAGTGCCAGACAAGGCACTGCTACCGGCATCGCTATGATGAAGTCATCCAACAGAGGTGAGTATCATGGCAAATCAGGTTTTCGCAAACGGCCGCGAAGTGTCCTGCAAGAAGGCGTCGGGTAAAAGCATCTGCGCCTTTCCGGACGTGTGCTTCACACCACCGGACAAGGTTCCACCGACACCTCCGGGTATTCCAGTGCCCTATCCCAACACTGCCATGGCGTCCGATACCAGCAATGGCACCCGGAAAGTGAAGATCAGTGGCAAGGAGGTGATGTTGAAAAATCAGTCATTTTTCAAGAAATCCACGGGTGATGAAGCGGGTGTGGCGACCAAGAAAGGACTGCTCAGCAGCAACAATCGGGGCAAAGCCTATTTTGCCATGTGGTCGATGAACGTGAAGTTCGAAGGCAAGAATGCAGTGCGTCACCTGGACCTGACCACCGGCAATCACCTGTCTACAATGCCTGGCAACACACCTCCCTGGCCCTACCTGGATAGCATGGCTTGAGGCGCGGGGAAATTACATCGCCGGCAACAGCGATGCAGGGTCGCGGCAAGACGTGATTGATGGGTACACTACACCCGTGATCCGACGTACTGGATCGTCACGCGAGGTATTGTCATGAACACTCCATCATCAGCCGGCCAGGTACGAACTACCAGCGGGCAGGGCAGACGCTACGATTCGATCGTCGATACCATCGGCAACACGCCGTGCATCAGGGTGAACCGCCTGGCCCCTGAAGGTATCGACCTGTTCGTCAAGGCCGAGTACTTCAACCCGGCAGCGTCGGTGAAGGATCGACTGGCGGTGAGCATCATCGAGGAGGCGGAACACAGTGGTGAGCTGAAACCGGGACAAACGGTGGTGGAAGCCACCAGCGGTAATACCGGTATTGGCCTGGCCATGGTCTGCGCAGCCAGGGGCTATCCGCTGGTCGTCACCATGGCCGACAGTTTCTCGATCGAACGTCGGAAGCTGATGCGTTTTCTCGGCGCCAAGGTGGTCCTGACGCCACGCGCTGAAAAGGGCTTTGGCATGTACCAGAAAGCACGCGAACTGTGTGCGGCCAATGGCTGGTTTCTGGCCAGTCAGTTCGAGACGCCCGCCAATGCCAGGATTCACGAGAACACCACCGCTCGCGAGATACTGGCAGATTTTGAGGGGCATTCACTCGATTACTGGGTGACCGGTTACGGCACCGGCGGCACGGTGACCGGTGTTGGGCGGGTATTGCGCAAGGTTCGTCCGGAGACAAAGATCATTCTCAGTGAGCCGGCCAATGCGCAGCTGGTGGGCAGCGGGCATGCGCAGGAGCGTGCCAGTGACGGCGCCCCGGCCAGCAGTCACCCGGCCTTCGAACCCCATCCCATACAGGGCTGGACGCCGGATTTCATACCCCTGGTCCTGCAGGAGGCGATCGATGAGCATCTGTACGATGAGCTGATTCCGATAGCCGGTGCCGAAGGCATCGAATGGTCCCGAAAACTGGCACAGCAGGAGGGTATCTTCACCGGGATCTCCGGCGGTTCCACCTTCGCGATTGCCATGCAGATCGCTGAAAAAGCACCACCGGGTACAACGATTCTGTGCATGCTGCCGGACACCGGTGAGCGCTACCTCTCCTCCCCGCTGTTCGAGTCGATCCCGGAATTCATGACCGACGATGAGATAAGCTTATCGAAGTCCACCCCTGGTTACCATATGCCCGATGCCTGACGACGACCGGTCAGGGCGATGAGTGTTTTCGAGCGCTACCTGTCCGTATGGGTGGGCTTGTGCATTCTCGCCGGTGTGCTGCTGGGCAGGCTCGTACCGAGCCTGTTCCAGGGGATCGCGCGGCTGGAGTACGCGCATGTAAATCTGGTCATTGCCGTGCTCATCTGGATCATGATCTATCCGATGATGGTCCAGATCGATTTTTCCGCCATCAGGGATGTCGGTCGGAAGCCGAAAGGCCTGATACTGACGCTGGTGGTGAACTGGCTGATCAAGCCCTTTTCCATGGCCTTGCTGGGCTGGCTGTTCTTTCGGGTTATTTTTGCCGGATGGGTCGACGCAGAATCGGCCAATGAATACATCGCCGGCCTGATATTGCTGGGTATTGCCCCGTGTACTGCCATGGTCTTCGTGTGGAGCCAGCTCACCAGGGGAGATCCCAATTACACGCTGGTACAGGTGTCCATCAATGATGTCATCATGGTGTTCGCCTTTGCGCCACTGGCCGCGTTGCTGCTGGGTATCAGTGACATCGCCGTTCCCTGGCAAACCCTGCTTCTTTCGGTTGTACTGTATGTCCTGCTGCCGCTGATTGCCGGCGTACTGACGCGCAGGCGGCTGGAAGGCAATGGCGATGAACATCGGCTCGATGACTATGTGCGCAGACTCAAACCATGGTCAGTCATCGGTCTGTTGGCCACGGTAGTGCTCCTGTTTGGACTGCAGGCGGAGCGGATCATCAGCCAGCCTGTCATGATCGTACTGATTGCCATACCACTGCTCGTTCAAAGCTACGGTGTATTTGCCGTGACCTTTGGCGCCGCCCGACTCCTGCGATTGCCGCACGCCATTGCAGGACCGGCCTGCCTGATCGGTACGTCCAATTTTTTCGAGCTGGCCGTGGCCGTGGCCATCTCCCTGTTCGGCCTGGAATCGGGCGCGGCACTGGCAACCGTGGTGGGTGTCCTTGTCGAGGTGCCGGTCATGTTGTCACTGGTGGCTATCGTAAACCGGTCACGCCACCTGTTCGACACACCGTGAGTTCGGCATGAGGTCGCCGTTCGATCAGTCCGGATGCCCAGGTGCTCAGACTGCCGTGGGCGACTACGACTGTGCACGTCTGGCCAGTGTGAATTCGAAGCGACTGCCTTCGCCGGGTGTCGAACTGACCGACATCTTGCCCCCGAACTGTGCAACCAGTTTCCTCACCAGGCTCAGGCCGATACCCGTGCCCGGGCTGCCATGACGATCCTGCTCGTGAGCCGTCGAGAACAGGTTGAATATCGAGGCGAGCTGGTCCGCGGGTATGCCCATGCCATTATCTGTCACACTGAACCGATAGAATTGACCGGTTTCTTCAAAGTCGATGGTGATCATGGCCACCGGCTTGTCGTTGTACTTGATCGCATTGGTCAGCAGATTCAGCAGTATCTGCATTAGCCCTGCCCGATTGACGGACAGATCAGGACCCTGTTGCGGGTAGCTCAGATCAACCTCGTCAGATGTGCCGACCATGGACTCCAGATCCCGGAACAGTTCCTGGAAAGGCAGCAGCTCCGGCATGTCGACCAGCAGCTCTCTGCTCGTGTAATAGTCAAGCAGGCCGTTGACGTACTTGTTGATCGATGATGCCGTATCACTCAAGCGTTCAATCCATTGGGCACCTTCGTCATCCAGCTGACTGCCGTGGTCCTCCTTCATCACATCGGCAATGAGAACCAGCGTATTCACGGATCCCTTGATGTCGTGAGAGACGATGGAGGCAAACTCTTTCAACTCCTGGTTGCGCTCGATGAGCCTGCGCCGGGTCTCCTCCAGTTCGATGTTCTGATAGCGCTGCTCGAGTAACATCACGACCTGTCTTGCCATGTTGATCAACGCCTGCTGTGTCGCCTCATCGAGCGTGCGCGGGACATGGTCGTAGAGGCACAAGGTACCCAGCTTGTAGCCGTCACTGGAGACCAGCGGTACACCGGCGTAGAAAATGGCGGAAAATTCCGTTACCAGCGGATTGTCCTCAAAGCGGATGTCCTTGCGTGCATCCTCGATGATCATGATGGATTCATCGGAGTTGATGGCGTGTCCACAGAATGACAGCGCCCTGGGAGATTCCTGCAGATCGACCCCGTGATGCGATTTCAGGAAATTTCGATCCCGATCAAGAATGGTGATCAGGGATATGGGCGCGTTGGAAATGTAGGCCATGAGCGCCGTGATATTGTCGTAACTATCCTCCGGCAGCGTATCGAGAATGGCGTAGCGTTCGACCGCGGCCTGTCTCTCCACTTCATTGGCAGGCATGGCTGGAGGAATCATTGACCGCTCACTGATTCGACGACGGGCCTGATTCGTACTGAATGACCCACCTGGACATCGTCGCTTTGCATGGTTGTAAGGATACAGGGAAGCTGAACCTGAGGTATCCGGTACTCCCTCGCGAATTACACGGCGAACGAGGTGCTGGTATCCGAATTCGGCGTTTCATGCATAGTCCGTTTAAGCTGGTGACCGCGAAGTGGGAGGCGAGATACTTCGCCACAGGATGAACAGACCCGACGACACTATCAGCACGCAACCTGCCAAGGTCGGTGAATCCAGTGATTCATCGAACAGCAGTACACCCAGGGCAACGCCGAACAGCAGACGTGTGTAGCGCAAAGGCGTGACCGCAGAGACCTCTCCGGTCCCCGGATGATCGAGTCAGGTGTCCGTTAGCCTGGCCTCATCTGGCACACGGTGATTATTCCCCGAGTTTTTGTAGACAACAGGCAACAGGGCGCAGGTTTTCACTTGATAGTGGATACCAGCCAGGGGCGGGTCGAAGGAGCGGGGGAACAGGGACGAATGCGACTTATGAACATCTTGAACAGATTCAGGCGACGGGCAGTCCTCTCCGGGAGGGCGTCGATTATCAGGCAGCGGTGTGCGTTTTCGTCGGTGTCAGCAAGGCTGTCCATGGCACTCATCGTTGCTGGCATGTGGACATCGGCAGGGGCATCCGAATTGCTCATCGAGCGGGTTGAACTGTGTGCATTACAGGCGCAGGTGGACAGCCTGATCGTCCGCATCGAGCGGCAGCATGCCGCCATCGACGTGCAGAAAAAGACCATGGTCTCGCGCGTCGAACGCTTTCCGGGAGCTGGCTGGTCGCAGCGCCTCAGTGCCTATCTCGTCTACCTGGCGCAGTGGTCGATCGGCCAGGCCGATATTGCCCGGCGTCATCTCAGTATCGGGTCACTGGAGACCAGCCTGTTGGTGGCTTACAGCCGACTGGGTGCCGCAAAGGATGCACGGCAAGGGGGTATTACCCCTGAACAGTGCTCTATGGACGGTCAGCTGCCTGATGAATCCCCGCCATTCGAGATCGTGGCCTCGGAGCGTTGAGTCTGGCAATCGGGCAGTTGATCCAGCAGCGCCGCCATCGAATCCAGGCTGAATTCCATTACGTGGGTTTCCGCGGTGGACAGTTGTGGGTCGTAGGCGAAGGAGACGGTCAACGTCGAACCATTTTCAATGGCCTCGATCAGACGCGGATAACTGTCATCCACCACGGCCGTCAGCTCGTTGAGAAAGTGATCAAATGCGACGGGAAATCCGGCATCGACGCGAAAACCGGTTTCCGGTGCCGCATCATCGAAGGTGGCATCGGTGCGCAGGATGACGGCCGAATCGCTGATGATGAGCGTTACCTGTGTTTCCAGGGTGCCGTTCATGACGGTGACGGGTCTGGACACGACCGAGCACAACGCTGAGCCGTCGACCGGGTTGGGGAAGTTGGTCACGCTCCACAGAGGTGAGCCTTCCTGCGTATCGGATTCTGCAACGATCAGCTGTGTGACAATCGGTCGTCGTGTGGAGGAGGTGGAGAGCTTATCCGCGTCTGGGCGCTCATCAGCGGCGTCTGTGGAGGCACTGCGGGCATCATTGCGTGCCTGCAGCCGGGCGCGAGCAGCCTCTGCACGTTCCCTGTCCAGTTGCTGGAGTCGTTGGGCCACCCGCATCTCTGATCGACGACGGCTCTCCTGCGCTTCCTGCGCGCTGATCAGTTTGTCCTCCAGTGCCCGGTAACGATCGCGTTCCTGTTGGCGAAGTTCGGACTTGTCCGCGCAGGCGGCCAGGAGAATCAGGAGGCAGGACAACAAAGGAAGCAGTATCAGTGATTTCCCGGTTTTGCGTTGGCAGTGTTTCATCCGAAGACTCCAGTTCAAGGTGTGTTCGAACTGCCAGCGGTGGTTTTTACGTGCTCGCGGTAGGACACGGGCAGCAAGCTGGCAATCCTGACCTCATCGATGAGTATGCCAGAGGCGGGTGCAGCCTGTGAAACCTCGCTAGGGCACGGTCCGGTTTCCTGGTGAATTCTGCCGGTGGCGGCGGTGAATGTTCAGCCGGCAGGATGTCCTGAATTCACGACGGGCGCGCAGCGTCGGATCTACCCTGACCTCAGGAAATCACCAGGGAGAGCATCATGCAGTCCAGCACTGAACCGGCAGCCACAACCTCGGGGAGACCACTCGGGCATCTGCCCACACTGTCGGCGGCGTTGTTTCTGTGGTGGTTGATCCTGCAGGTGCCTCTCATCCAGCGCCTGCTCAGCGTGTTGATCCCTTGACCCGCTTCAACTTTCTGCGACGCGAACCGAGCTTTGCCATGGAAACGGCTGTTCAATTAAATCAAAGTAAAAACAATGTTTTAGTCGAGTTTTACCGAAAGACTACCCATTCAGGCGATAGAGGCTGTCAAGGGCTTGTGTTATCAACCTTGTTTGACAGGAAGCGTGGGGGTAAACCGCTGCCCACCGGACAGCCACAGGTATCGTTGCCATGAACGTAGTTCGTTTGCTTGACAGAAAGGCCGTGCAGCGGACAGCGCGCCCGGGGATGCTGGCACCGTTGCTGGCGGTTTTTCTGTTGCAGGGTGCAGGTTCACTGCACGCTTTTCCCTCGATCTGGGAGGCCGAGTCGCTGGACTTCACCTCTGGCTCGGGAACCTTCGACTGCGCCACCGGTTGCCATACCGTCTCCAAGGTGAATTCCCTGCAGATGTCAGCGCCCGCCAGTGTATCGTCCAGTGCGACCAGTGCCTCCGTCTCACTGACAGGTTTTCAGTCAGGCAACAAACTGGCATCGTTCCGTTACCAGATTGCCGGGGGAGCAGCGGTCGATCCCATCGATGGCGTGCGTCCGCCAGGCACTCAGTCCAGTACCTCACGCAACATCAGTTTCAAGCTCACCGACAGCCCGGTGATCGTTCGCTACTGCCTGGTCGATGCAAATGACAATACACGTCGCTGGAACTGCGGTACGCAGACCATCGTGCGGGATGCACCCCCGAATCAGCCACCGACCATTACCTCCTCGGTACCGCCGAATCAGGACGTCATCCGCGACAGTACACCGTTCGCATTTACCGTCACGGCAACCGACGACAACTCCACACCCGTCATCAGTGCCGAATCCGGTAATACCAGCGTCGTGACGGTGTCAGGCAGTGCGCCGAATTTTTCATTGAATTTCGTGGGGGCGGGCAGTACGACGGTGGTCATCCGGGCCATCGATGGCGCAAGTCTGGAGGCTACGCAGAGTTTTACCGTCAAGGTGACCAATCCGGTCATCACACCGGTTGATGAGCCACCGCAGATCACCTCGGCCAATCCCGGGAATCTGTCGCTGACCGCGGGTGGCGATGCATACAGTTTTACCGTCACGGCGGTCGATGACGAGTCAGTCCCGGTCGTGTCGGTCAGTTCGTCCAATCCGCTGGTGGTGCAGGTGACGCCCGGCGCTGCAGGTAGCTATAAGCTGACTCCACTGATCATCGGCAGCAGCACGATCAGCATCGTGGCCACTGACAGCAACGGTGGCACGGATACACAGACGTTCAAAGTGACCGTCAAGACTGGCAACGTCATTCCACCCACGGTCAACCTGCCACCTTCCATTCAATTTGAGGGTGTCATTAGTGGCGTCGTCTCCCTGATGGTGGGTGATATCTATGCCTTCGGCGTCACGGCCACGGACGACAAGCCAGAGTCGCTGACATTTCAGGCCAGCAGCAGCAATGCGTCGGTAGCCACTGGAAGTTTCACCTCACCAGGCACACTGACGGTCGACGCGGTGGGAGCTGGCAGTGCGAAGATCACCCTCACCGTCACCGACGCCGGCCAGCTTTCGGCCAGCATCAGTGTCGATATACAGGTCACGGTGGCGAATACGGCACCCCTCGCCAGTGCGGATACGTTCGTCATTGCTGCACAGGATCGCGATATCGTGCTGGATGTGCTGTCCAATGACACGGACGGCGATGGGGATGCCCTGGTCATCGTTCTCGATTCCAGCAGATCTGCACAAGGCAATGCGCTGACCGCCAATGCAGGTGCAGTCCGCTACCAGACTACTGGCGCACTGCTGGTCAATGACAGTTTCAGTTATCGTGTTGAAGATGCGTCCGGGGCGCAATCCGGCTCCGTGGTGGTCACCCTGATGCCATCGGATCAGGATGACGATGGAGCCGTTGATGCAGTGGACAACTGTCCCAGCCTGTCGAACACTGATCAGGCGGACATGGACTCTGACAGCCTGGGAGACCTGTGCGATCCGGATCCCGATGGAGATGGCGAGCCCGGTATCAGCGGCATTCCATTTGAAAGTGGTCGTGAGCTGGTTGAAGCGGTCTGCCTGACCTGCCACCTGAACGGCACGGCCGGTGCCCCCAGATTCAATGATGAGGAGGCCTGGAATCAGCGTATTGCAGACGCCGGTGGTGCGCCCGAAGACATGCTGGGAAGCGTTCTCAATGGTAAAGGTGCCATGCAGGCTTTTGGTGACGTCTACAGTACCCAGGATCTGATTCAGGCAATCCGCTACCTGTCCGGCAGAGAAGAGTCGACCGGGGGGCCGACCACGACGCCGGAGGACCGGGATCTGGATGAGGTGGCTGACAGCGACGACAATTGCCCGGATGTACCCAATCCGTCGCAAAGTGACAATGACTCGGATGGCGTGGGTGATGCCTGTGAGCCTCTGGCCGATCGGGACCAGGACGGCTACCCGTTTGCCATTGATGACGATGACGGCAACGCCAATCGTCTGCTCGCCACCCTGCCCGTGGTGACCAATGGCACGGTGTTTACTAGTACTGGCGGACTTCGCCTGGGCCGCATCGCCAGGGCCGTTGCACAGGCATCAGGTTATCAGAGTGCATCAGTCATTCTGTCCCAGGCAGCCTTTACCCAGGGGGTGGGCCAGGTCTTTCCCGGCATCAACGTCAGCGAGGATGGCAGCGTCAGCAGTCTCATGGGCATCATGAACATTGACGTCGGCGCATCCTCGGGCGAGGCGATGGTGATCCTGCAACTCGGTACCAATCTTCCACTGAACCCGGTTATCCGTGTATTCGACAGTGGTAGTGGCGACTGGCGAAATTTTAACGATGGCGGAAACGACCAGATTGCCTCTGCTCCTGCCACCGATACCGGATGCCCGGCCCGCACCAGTGCCAACTATGTGCCCGGACTGGCATCGGGCCTGTCCTGTGTGCGCATAAGCGTGCAGGATGGCGGACCCAACGATGCCGATGGCACCGGTAACGGGCGCGTCGAACTGATGATGAATATCGCCCGGGCAAGGTTCGATGACCCGGACAATGGGCCGGATACCGTGGATATCAGTCCGAGCAAGGGCGGCGGTGGTGTCGGATACTTCTTGCTGGCACTACTTCTATTCACCGGACTGGCGCGATGCCCCGTTAACTTGTTGAGGATGCCGGAATGAACAAACACGCACTGACAGGTCCGGTTCTCGGTGCCGCTGTGCTCTGCTCGGCAGGCTCGCACGCTGCCGGGTTGACGGGTGTCGATCTGAAGTTCATCAATGACAGCAATCCTGCCAAGGCAGAATTCGAACGTGATATCGAAGAGACCTCATCGGTACTGGGACGTCTCACCGGCAATCTCTACGCAATGCCCCTGCGCAGCGATGACACTGTTCGCAGTGGACTGTCGTTAAACGGATCGGCCAGTTACGAACACAATATGGATATCGAGGGGCTGGGAGAGTCGCGCTACCGCGCCAGCGTTGACTGGTTTCGCGAGAATCGGAAAAGTGCGGGCACACCGTTTATGCGACTTGGACTTGGCCTGAGCTACATAGACTCGGAGACACAGCGACGCGATGGGGTCTCCGTGGATGCAAGTGCGTCCATCAATTTTCAGCCAACCAGCTTCTTCGATACCACGGTCGGTGTGCAGACGGCGGTGACCGATGCCGAGACCGAGGTCTTCGACACGACCAAGACCACCTTGTTTGCCACCGCGAACTTTTCACCAACACCTAAACTGGTACTGCGAACCGGTCTTCGGTTCGTGACCGGCGATGAAGTGTCAACCGCCACGCCGACGACCAATATCGTCAACACCGCCCAGGTGATCGAGCCTGACGAGGCATTCGGCGGCGCGCAGGAACAGCGCTTTGCCTATCTCGTCGGGGCAACCTCCGCTATCGCCGAAGCCGGCATCGGCTACGGAATATCGGGCAGTGTGCAGGCCAACCTGCTGTACCGGTTCGTCAGTACCGAGGCTGACGGTGATATCAGCTATGACCGTAGCCTGATCGAGTTCACTATAGGATTCGACCTGTGAACGCGTTCCCGGATACCTTGCGCACCGCGCTCTCATTCAACCTGTCGGGTAAGCTTATGAGCAACAGAACCTGCATAGTGCTCCTGCTGGCCAGCATCCTGGCGGTCGGCTGTCGGGGGTCGGACGACACTGACATCATCGAGCCTCAATTTCCGCTCACCGATGATCCGGATGCCTTCGGCGCATTCCTCAATCCGCTGCCGGGCGTTCCCCGTGATGGGGTAGCGGAGGGCGATATCGATAACGTTCAGGATTTCCCCGAGGCCTACTACAACACCATAGACCCGGATTCGACGCGGGATACCTTCTTCAAGTGGCGCCTGGCCAATGGCTTCATCAATGCCGACGGCAGCGAGGCTGCCTGCGAGCCTGGCTCGTGCCGGCAGACCCACGTGAAGTTTCGTGATACCAAGGACCTGGGATACGGCCGTAACATGTTCATGCGCTGGAATACCGTAACCAATGATATTGCCGTGTATGTGGAGAATTTCCAGGTCGATGCCGTCCCGGGTGTGCCGTACGGGCCGCTGAATTTCGAGGCGCTGGTCAATGATGACCGACGCTGGAATTTTGGTGTCAACGCCATCGAATTCAGTGCGTATCCGCAGACCGGGGCCAGTGACAGGAAGTTCACCAAGTTCTATAACTTTGCCGGCGATGGCATACGCGCCAATGATGTCAGTGGCACACAGCAGCACTTTGTCGATCTGGACAATCGCGGCGATAAACCCATGCCCTCTGCCTGCATCATCTGCCATGGCGGTCATGGTCGAACACTGGTCTACCAGGGAGCCGATGGACGTAAGAAACTGGCACCCACCCTGGTGGGTGGTATTGCCGGTGATGTGCAGGCTCATCTGCAGACCATTGAATTCGACACATTGCAGTTCGCCAACGAGCCCGGATTCACCCGCGCGGACAATGAGGCGGGTGTTCAGCTGATCAACGAAGCCATCCTGTTCTCCTACGAGTATCGCCAGAGCGAGTTTCAGGGTGATGGTGACTGGTCTGCCGATCTGGCTATTGCCACCTTGCGGGGTCGCTACGCACAGGATCCTGGCAATCCCGCCAATCGCTATGACGAAAACTTCGTTCCTGCCGGCTGGTCGTCGAATCAGGACCTGTATCGAACGATCATGGGTCCCAATTGCCTGGTGTGCCATGCCCTGCGTGGAATGCGCACTAACACCTCGGTGGCGTTTCCCAGTCTGAACGAGTTCAGGAACTACGATGAGCGCGTCGACCACCTGGTCTACGAACAGGGCAAGATGCCACTGGGACTGCTGAACTACTCCAATTTCTGGGATAGCGACGACAAGGATCCGGCAACGATGGCCTCGGCGCTCAATCTGGCCGATCGAATCGGTGCCGATCAGAAGGCCATCCGGCCAGGTGCACCGGCAGCGGTTATCAGTGCTCCGCCTGTTGCAACCGGACTGGATGCCAGTGGTGCATCGCTGCCTATTGCCATCACGGGCTCTGGCAGTGCGTTTGCCAGAGACGATGGACAGCAGTGGAGTGTCAGCCCGGCCGAGTCCGCAGTCGTGGAATCGGCGGGACCTTCCGGTGATGCGATCCTGCGCGTCACCGAAGCCAGAACCTATGAGCTGACATTGACGGTTCAGGGAATACACGGTGGCAGCGACAGCACTACGCAGGAGATCGATGTGCGAAGTGCAACGGACAGTGACGCCCCGCTACCGGGTGATGCCATTCGCTTCTTCGGTACCGGTGGTATCAATGAGCTGCTGGTGGCCAACTGTACGAGCTGTCATTCACCCGGCGGCGGTTTCAGTTCTCTGCCGATTCACTACACCGCGTGCAACAGCGATGAATTCAATGGCAACGAATTTGTGTATCGCAGTGTGCTGGCGAGGGTCAATTTCGCATCGCCCATGGACAGCCTGTTCCTGCGTAAGCCGAGCAATGGCTCAACGGACCCTGTCAATCGGGTCGCCAGTCAGATTTCGGGATATCACGCGGGTTCGCTGGTGCTCACGGACGATGCCGACTACAGCCGAATTCTCAGCTGGATTCTCAATGGTGCGCCTGCAGGCTCCATCCCCCCGGCCAGCAATATCGATCCGGCTGCGCCATCCTGCACCTGATCCTGAAGCAAGAGACCGTCGTCCATGACCAAGTTGAAAACTGCCGCCAGGTCACCGTCGCTGGCAGATATCGAATTCTTCAAGGTCTTCCCCGAAGATGCCATTGCCAATCTTGAGCGGGCAGCGACATTGCGCAAGTTCAGAAAAAACACCCACATTATCGTGGTTGGTGAGGAAAGTCATGCCGCCTATGTACTGGTAGAGGGCAGTGCCTACGCCTTCACCGATGATGATGATGGCAACGAATTCATCGTTGGTACCTTCTCCAGTGGGGATTGCTTTGGCGAACTCGGACTGCTGGACGGGCAGGCGAGAACGGCCAATGTGATCACGACCAGCAACTGTCAGTGTCTGGTCGTACCGCGAGCCGAGATCAATCGCGAAATCATGAAAGAGCCTGCGGTGGCACAGGCGATCATCCATCTGCTGGTGGGGCGCATTCGCGGAATGACCGAAGACGTAAGCTGCCTGGCCCTGATGGACGTGTATGGGCGACTGGTGCGGGCGCTGAACGCCTCGATGACCGAGCAGGCCGATGGCTCCCGGGTGACTGAACGGGTTACTCATCAGGAACTGGCCAGTCGCGTCGGCTCCAGCCGGGAAATGGTCAGCAAGATACTCAAGGAGCTGCGCGTAGGCGGGTATATCTCGATCGAGAACCATTGTGTGAAAATACACAGAGACCTTCCTGATCGCTGGTAGCTACGATGACTTCACAGACCCTCACCGTACTGTTTGCTGATCTGGCAGGCAGCACGCGTCTGTACCAGACCCGAGGAGATGTCGAAGCACATCAACGCGTCAGCGATTCATTGCAGTGCATGAAGATGGTTGTCGAACGTCATCAGGGAATCTTGCTGAGAACCGTCGGCGATGCAGTACTTGCCAGTTTTGAACAAACCGATTCCGCGTATCTTGCCTCGGTGGACATCCAGCGCGAACATCAGTCAATGAAACTGTCTGTCAGGGTGGGATTCCATCACGGTGAGGTGATCCCGGATGCCGGTGATGTCTACGGTAATGCGGTCAACCTGGCCGCCCGGGTCGCAGCGTTTGCCGAAGCCTGTGAGATCTGCACGACCGAGGACTCGGTTGCCCAGTTGTCGATCCGGCATCGTGCCAATGCCTGTTTTCTTGATCGCGTGGATTTCAAGGGCATGAGTGAACCCATGCCGGTCTATCGCATCCAGTGGGCCGATGACAGGGCCGAGACTGCCATCATAACGGCTGTGAGCCGTACCCAGAGATACCAGACCAACCTGGTTCTCGACCTGCTGATCGGTGCGCGGCGATTGCGCATAGATTCACAAAATCCGTCACTCACATTCGGCCGCGCTTTCGACAACGATGTCATCATCGACACCGAAACCGCATCGCGAAATCACGCGAGAATTGAACTGGCTCGTGGACGATTCCTGCTGCATGATTCGAGCACCAACGGTACCTACCTGATTCGCGGTGGCTATACCCCCGAGTTCATTCGTCGCGAATCAGCCTCGCTGGACAATTTCGGCAGTATCGGTCTCGGCTTCAGTCCCGAGCTCAATTCACCACACGTCATCGAGTTTCGTGTGACGACGATGGGAAGGTAGATGGCTGTGCTCATTTAATGCGGCCACTTGCTCCCAAAACGGCAATTAATACCCAAGGTTACGCTGCCCGTTGCCTGATGGCGAAGAAATGACAGATATACTGTTGACTAGAATCTCGGTGGATTGATTCCAATGGTCGATGATAGAACTGCGCTGATGTCAGCCAGGGCACTGAGCCCCGGTTACGAGATCCTCTGGTACACCATCGATAGCGTACTGGGCCAGGGAGGATTCGGCATTACCTATCTGGCACACGATCGCAACCTGGATCGCGCCGTTGCCATCAAGGAATACCTGCCTACCTCATTCGCTTACCGGCACCAGGATTACAGCGTCAAGCCGATCACGGGGGATCATCGCGAAAATTTCGTCTGGGGGCTTGGCAGTTTTCTCAAGGAGGCCCAGACACTGGCTCGATTCAGCCACCCCAATATCGTACGAGTGCACTCGGTGTTCGAAGAGAACAACACCGCCTACATGGTCATGGAGTATGAACACGGCCAGAATCTGGCTGCCGTCTACAAGAAGAATGAGCATCTGGACCAGGCCTTTTTCGAGAGGGTGTTCTTTCCGATTTTCGATGGACTGAAGGAGATCCATAAATTCGAGTTCATTCACCGGGACATCAAGCCGGCCAATATCTATATCCGGGAAGATGGCACGCCGGTGCTGATCGATTTCGGCTCTGCCAGACAGACCACGCAACAACAGACTAACGAGATGACCACACTGGTCAGTCAGGGCTACACACCGCTGGAGCAATACAGCGCAAACTATGGTGATCAGGGCCCCTGGACCGATGTCTATGCACTGGCCGCCACCATCTATGAAGGCATCGTGGGCAAGAAGCCGGATGAGTCCCTGAGCCGTTCTGCCTGTCTTATGCGATCCAAACCGGATCAGCTGGATCCGCTGGATGCCCGTGCGCATCCGCAATTCAGTCAGCAGTTTCTGGACGCGGTGTATGCCGGTCTGAAGCTGGAGCCGGAAGGGCGACCACAGAGTCTGGAGGCATGGTCCAGCATTTTCGAACATGGAGGCCACGCCCGTGAAAGCCTGACACGGACTGATGGCTTCACTGAACTCGATGCAGAGCGAACGAGAATTCAACCGCCGCGTACGGCACCTGGAACTGACTTCGATGATTTTGACTCGTTTACCGAAGCGCAACCGGCCAGTCCCACTACACCTGCTCAACAGTCGCGACAGCAGACCAGCAGGCCTTCGCAGCGCATCGAGCCGTCCTACCGGCCAGAGCCTGTGCCAGCTACCGGCGCTGTCAGTCATCGACACCAGGCAGGCGTGGCCATCGAGCCCCTGCATGAGGACGACCTGCTGGATTTCGATGATGACGACCTGGCCACGGATTCGCAGGCACGACGTGACCATTCGACGCCCCCTGGCTCGACCAGCACAGCCGGAAAGAAAGGCAAGGACGCTGGCGGTAAGGGCAAAGGCTGGATGGCCGCCGTCCTGGCGGCCATGCTGTTCCTGGGTGCCGGTGGTGCCTACTATTACTTCAGTCGCAGCTCTTCCACCACCGGTATTTCAACGGCTGCGCTGTCCGACATGCCACGTCCGCCGCAGGCTACTGTCGTTGTTCTGCCCGAGGAAAATACGCTTGCCCAACTCGATGCCATGGCCGAACTTGCGCCCTTGCTCTCCCAGGCTTACCAGCTCTCTGCCAATGACCCGGTACTGCTGGATACCCTGCGTGCCATAGAAGGCACACTGCTGTCTCTTGCCACCCAATGGAATGCCGACAATCACGGGAACATCGCCAGCAAGATCAATCAGGTGTCCAGTGCCCTGCCGACAGCTGCGCATGATCGAGGCCGAATACAGGGCATTTTATCGGCGTCGAATCAGGTGTCCGCCTATGCTCAGATATTGGCGCTGTTGGAGGATCAGCGCTACCTCAAACCTGCAGGTGATTCTGTACTGGATCGCATTACGACAGTGAACGCCAGGGAGTATCAGCAGCTGAAGAGCACAAAGCAATGGGAGCAAATGATGGATCGGTTTTCCAGTGCAGCGATGCAGAAGCTGGCCAACTCGCAATTCGACGAAGTGGCCAGGCTGACCGAGGCGGCACTGACGATTGATCCGGCTGATGCCGGTTTCAAAGCACTGCGAACGTTTCTGGCGGGATCCTGATCGCGATAGCGCAAACGTCTGGTGCCAATACTACGGGTCTTGACACTACCGGATGTGACACTTCTGGATGTGATACTGCGCTAGCGGCAGGACTCGCGTTCTGCTCCCAGATCCTGCGATTTGCGTAGCCAGTCGAAATTCAATGCATTGGTGAACGGGCAGAAGTCACGGGTGTCATGGTTGTATTCGACACCGAACACGGCTTTGCCGGCGTTGACGAATGGCAACAGCTTGGTACATTCACTGAATTCAAAGCACTGTTCATTGAGTGCCCAGTCGAAGTGGGGTTCCAGCTCCGCAACCTGATCCAGATCGTTCTTCAGGCCGATGGAAAGACCACGTGTGTGGGCCTGCTCTGCCAGCCATCGATTGTAGTCAAGCTGATGCTGCGCAGTCAGGAGAAACCCGCTGTCATTGACATACGCATCCACATTGTCCGGTTCGACTCCATCACAGCCTTTTGCCACGGCGAGCTCCAGGCGCCTGGTCATCACAGCAGCAAGCGCACGAATGTCACGTATGTCCAGCCACTGTTCACCAGGCCAGCCATTGGTCTTTCCCTTCAAGGCAGAGGGGATAGCCGCCGCATCGTCACGCCAGTTTTCGGATGCCCCGGCATTGAAGTAGCAGATGACGATGGCGCCGCGCTTTCTGAGTTGATGAATGACGGCTTGAGGTGCGTCGAAGAGATCGATGTCGAACATGTCCACGTCCAGTGACGTATCGATTGCCCCCTGAAGTTGCCACTGCCATGTCGTCCCGGGAGCGGGCAACCAGATGGCCTGTCCCCGGGGATCGGCCGTCGCTGCAGCGCTGGTCGTGGAACCAGGCATCGCCGACAGTTCATCGGGTCTGATTCCCGTGTGAGAACAGGCCTGTGAGAACAGCGCAACCGTGCCCGTCAGGCACGCCACGATCGCTATCGAATTTACCTTAGGCCGCCGTCTGAGCGTTGGGAGAGCGTGTGTGCAGATCGTCATGTACACCTGTGGAAGTTTCCTGTGTCAATCAATTATGCAACCGCTAACATCAATAAGGGGTGAGGGTGAATGAGCATCGCCACCCAGGACGTCTATAAGCTGAGCAGAGCCAGCGCATGCTCTTCACTGCATGAACCGGACTGGCCAGACGACTCGGTTCGCCTCATTCCGCGTGGAAGTACTATGGTTGCCAGGGCCTTCCGGCCACTTGCCGGGTCTTTAAAACGGTTTAATCTGATCCGCTGACCTGACCTGGTCCGTGGCACAGTTCAGGAGTCGGATAATTGAAAACGCTGGGACTGATTGGCGGCATGAGTTGGGAGAGCACCGCGATTTATTATCGACGTCTCAATGAGCAGGTTCGGGACAGACTGGGAGGGCTGCATTCGGCACGGCTCGTCCTGTTTTCTTTCGATTTTGCCGAGATGGAGGCATTGCAGTCAACAGGTGACTGGCAGGCGGCCGGGCACAGGATGGTGGAGGCCGCCACTGCCCTGGAACGTGCGGGTGCCCAGTGCCTGATCATCTGTACCAACACCATGCACAAGCTGGCACCGGCCATACAGGCCGAATCCGCGTTGCCCCTGCTGCATATTGCTGACGCCACGGCTGATGCCATGGCACGAGCCAGCATCAGCAGACCCCTGTTGCTGGCTACCCGCTACACCATGGAAGAGGATTTTTACAAAGGACTGCTGGCCCGGCAGGGATTCGACGTTCGCACACCCAACTGCACGGAGCGTGGCATCGTCCACGACGTCATTTATGACGAGTTGTGCCGAGGTATCGTCGACACCCGCTCCCGGCAGGCTTACCAGTCCATCATCAGCCGAATGATCCGGGATGAGCAAATTGACGCAGTCATTTTTGGTTGTACCGAAGTGGGATTGCTGATTGATCAGGGCCACGTCGCTGTGCCGGTGTTCGATACTACCGAGCTGCACATCGCGGCGGCGACAGGATTTTCACTTGGACAGGTGGAGCGTCAATGAATTGGCTGAACGGCCTGCCGCTGCATTCAAGCTCGTGCGCGAGCAATTCCTGTGAAAGGCATCCGAATTTGACCAGTTGTGCGGGCGCAATGCACATCTGCCGCTCAACCGTTTCAAGTCTCCATCCGCTATCCCGTGGGATACTGCACACAATTGTTTCAAAGGATGACCGATGACCACTCGCCTGATCGTGCTGGCTGCCGGCAAAGGCACACGTATGAAATCATCGATGCCCAAGGTCTTGCACCGACTGGCGGGCAAGCCATTACTGGGCCACGTGCTGGATACCGGTATGCAACTGGAACCGGCCAGTATCACCGTGGTCATCGGCCACGGGGCTGAGCAGGTACAGCAATGCATCACGCATCCGGTCAGATGGGCCCTGCAGAGGGAACAACTGGGCACCGGCCACGCGGTTCGCCAGGGGATGGAAGGCATCGAAGATGACGATACGGTTCTGATTACCTATGGTGATGTGCCATTGACGCGCGCTGCCACTTACCAGGCGCTGCTGGATGTGTGTGACGAACACACGATAGGCTTGCTGACCGTGATGATGGATGACCCCACGGGCTATGGCCGAATCCTGCGCGAAGGAGGGGCCATCGTCGGTGTCGTCGAGCAGAAGGATGCGACCGTGGACCAGCTCGGGATTCCGGAAGTCAACGCAGGTGTCGTCGCGATCAAGGGTGGCAGCCTGCGTGACCTGCTCGGACGAATCGATGATGATAATGCGCAGGGTGAGTACTACCTGACGGATATCCATGACCTGGCGGTCAGGGACGGCCTGCGCATCGTTGCCGTGCACCCTGCCGATTCCTGGGAAGTGGATGGTGTCAACAGTCGTTCCCAACTGGCGCGGCTGGAGCGTTTGCATCAGCAGCACCTGGCGGAAGGTCTGATGGACGAGGGAGTCACGCTGGCTGACCCGGCCCGCATCGATATTCGCGGATCACTGAAAACCGGCACCGATGTCACCATCGATGTCAATTGTGTATTCGAAGGTGATTGCATCATCGGCAGCCATGTCACCATAGGCCCTAACTGCCACTTATCAGGGAGTACGATTGCCGATGGCTCGACCCTGCTGGCAAACTGCATTCTCGATGATGCCCAGGTAGGCAGCGATGCCCATATAGGTCCGTTTGCACGACTTCGACCCGGTACCAGGGTTGCCAGCGGCAGTCGTATCGGCAACTTTGTCGAGACCAAGAATGCCATCATCGGTGAGGGCAGCAAGATCAATCACCTGAGCTACGTGGGTGATGCCGATGTGGGCAGGAACGTCAATGTGGGCGCAGGTACGATCACCTGCAACTACGATGGTGCCAACAAGCACAGGACCATCATCGGAGACAATGTGTTCATCGGATCCAACAGTGCACTGGTTGCGCCGGTAACGGTCAGCGACGGGGCAACGGTGGGAGCCGGGTCTACCATCACGAGAAACGTACCGGCCGATCGCCTGTCCTTGACCCGGGCAAAGCAGACTGATATCGACAACTGGTCACGGCCGGTCAAGAAAAAATGAAGCCACGTGCCGGCAAGTGCGGCTCCATGTCACCAATCGGGAAGAACATATGTGCGGAATTGTAGGGGCAGTGGCTCAGCGAGACATCGCTGACATTCTGCTGATGGGACTGCAAAGTCTGGAATATCGAGGATACGACTCAGCCGGAATTGCGACGGTGGACGGTCATGGCAAACTCAACAGGCTGCGTCGCGTTGGCAAGGTCAAGCAACTGGTAGACGCTGTCGCCGAATTCGGCATGGCCGGTGGAACCGGAATAGCGCATACCCGTTGGGCTACCCACGGTGAGCCGAATGAGACCAACGCACACCCACACGTCTCCTCCGAGCGCATCGCAGTGGTGCACAACGGCATCATCGAAAATCACGCCGCGTTGCGTGAACGCCTGAAAGGCTTTGGTTATGCCTTCAGTTCCGACACCGACACTGAAGTCATAGCGCACCTGGTGGAGCACGAACTGAGAACATCCGGCAATCTGCTCGATGCGGTTCGCAAGGCAGTGCCGCAACTGGAAGGGGCGTATGGAACGGTGATCATGGACCAGACGGATCCCGATCAGCTCATCGTGGCACGCTCGGGCAGTCCTCTGGTGATCGGGTATGGCGTTGGTGAACATTTCGTGGCGTCAGATCAACTTGCCCTGTTGCCGGTCACCCGGCGCTTTGCCTACCTGGAAGAGGGCGACGTGGCGAGAATCACCCGCAACAGCGTCCAGGTGATCGATGCCGAGGGCAGAGAAGTCGTGCGTGCAGTCGAGGAGTCGAGCCTGACGAACGATGCCAGTGACAAGGGCAACTACCGCCACTACATGCTGAAGGAGATCTACGAGCAGCCGGTGGCCATCCAGCGCACGCTGGAAAATCGCCTGTCGCACGGGCGTGTACTGGATACTGCCTTCGGCGACAATGCCGAAGCGCTGTTGAAGGACGTGGAACACGTACAGATCATTGCCTGTGGTACCAGCTATCACGCCGGCATGACGGCACGCTATTGGTTCGAGGACTTTGCCGGCGTGTCCTGTAACGTCGAGATCGCCTCTGAGTACCGCTACCGCAACTCTCATGTCAGGCCCAACAGCCTGCTGGTAACCATTTCCCAGTCGGGGGAGACGGCGGATACGCTGGCCGCGCTGCGACTGGCGCAGCAGCAGGGCTACATGTCCAGTCTGACGATCTGCAATGTGGCTGGCTCTTCACTGACGCGTGAATCGGACATGACTTACCTGATGAAGGCAGGCGCAGAGATCGGCGTCGCCTCAACCAAGGCGTTCACCGTCCAGTTGTCGGCGTTGCTGTTGCTCTCCGCTGCGATTGGCCATCACAAAGGAATGAGCGTGGACAAGGAACAGGAGATCGTCTCGGCCCTGCAGAGTCTGCCGGCCAGAATCGAACAGGTTCTGGGTATGGACGAGGCGATTCAGGCGCTTGCGGAGAGATTCGCGGACAAACATCACAGCCTGTTTCTCGGGCGAGGGAATCAGTACCCGATCGCCATGGAAGGTGCCTTGAAGCTCAAGGAAATTTCCTACATTCACGCAGAAGCCTACGCAGCCGGCGAACTCAAGCACGGTCCACTGGCATTGATCGATGCCGACATGCCTGTGATCGTCGTCGCACCGAACAATGAGTTGGTCGAGAAGCTGAAGTCGAACGTCGAAGAGGTGCGCGCGCGCGGTGGCCTGATGTTCGTGTTTGCCGACAAACAGGCCCGGTTCGTCAGTGACAAGACCATGACCGTACTGGAAGTGCCGCACTGTGATCCGCTGATCGCACCCATTGTCTATACGATACCGCTGCAGTTGCTGTCCTACCATGTCGCCATCATCAAGGGCACGGATGTGGATCAGCCCAGGAATCTCGCCAAATCGGTGACGGTGGAGTAGCACGGAGAGTACCAGCCGTTTGTCCTGAAGCCCCGGAGGGCTACACGATCATTGGTTCCTGCATCGTCATCGCCATGGGCCTGTTTACCCTGTACCGGGAACTGGTGCGTGGCAGGCTGCTGGCTCAGTCAGGAATTTACTGAGTGTTACCTGCGCCACCACCGGGCCCGCCGCTTCGCCGAATGACATCGGCATCGTCACTACGGAATTCGAAGACCTCCTCGGTATCCTCCAGCGCCTCGACATGTTCCTCTTCGGCTGCATGCAGGGCAAATCCCGTTGCCAGGCTACTGGTACGTGATGTGATGGGCAGGTAGGGGCCGGATTCATCGACGACCACGTGCGCGCGCTGACTGATCCGGTAGATGCCGTAGAGGCAGATGGCACTGAGCAGGATGAACAGCGTGATGAAATACCATTCGATACCCAGATGAGTCATGGCATAACCGACCAGTACCGGGCCTGTCATGGCTCCGACCCCGTTGATGAACAGCAAGCCACCGGCGGC
>JABDKN010000186.1 GCA_013002205.1 Granulosicoccus sp. | reverse complement strand
CGGCTACTGCGTTTGTCGACCTTCACGTCAACGATCTCAATCACATCAGTGAGCTGGTAGGTTATCTGGCCAATCGGAGTATCACCACTGTCACGGTGCCTTCGGCGGGAATGACGCCAAAAGCGGGATGGGACCTGTTCGAGCAGTATCTGCGCAGCGCGCAGCTGTTCATCGTCGTATACGGTGGTGTCGGTCGCGAGTGGGTTCAGGAGCGGTTGGTAGAGGCATTCAAACTCATCACCGAAAAAGGACTGTCCACGCGCATGGGAATTTATGTGGCACCGCCCGACAAACCCGCTGAGGCTGTCAATTTCGGCATTTGCGATGTCATGCTGAACACCCGGGTTTTTGATCCGGCCACCATCGAACCCCTGCTTTCTCGAACGAGTGGTACCGACGCGTGAATTCTTCCTTCGCGGGCATCAACCCCTACGTGGGTCTTCGTTCGTTCGAACGAGAGACCAGCGTGTATTTCTTCGGGCGACGAGGGCAGACTGCCGAACTTCTTGAACAATTGCACAGCAATCGGTTTCTGGCCGTTCTGGGCCGCTCCGGTTGTGGAAAATCGTCGCTGGTACGTGCGGGACTCATACCGGCGCTTCTCGGCGGGTTCCTGGTAGATGATCGCGACAAGTGGGAGATCGTGGTCTTCAAACCCGGTGGTTCGCCACTGCACAATCTGGCTCAGGCGCTGAGCCAGATCGACAACGGCGAGGGCACCGACGTCGCTGCGCTGGAACGCTCTATCGAGCAGGATCAGGACGAGGCGGTCGTTGATTTCCTGCAGGAGCGTATCGGCGATGACACCAATGTGTTACTGCTGGTTGACCAGTTTGAAGAGATCTTCGGGTTCAGAGGCATCCAGGATGATGAAAAACTGGCGCGTCTCGGTCCAGCGCTTCGGCAGAGGCAGGCGCGAAGGCGCGCCGAGGCGGCAAACTTCATGGATGTGTTACTGGCACTTCCTGAAAACAGAGATCTTCCACTGTATGTCTCGCTGACCATGCGATCTGATTTTCTCGGTGATTGTGATGCATTCCACGGACTGCCCGAGGCGATGAATCGTAGTCGCTACCTGGTGCCGCGACTGACACGCAGTCAATTGCGCGAAACGGTACAGGGCCCTGCCCTGTTATCAGGTGTACCGGTCACGGCACGACTGCTGGATACCGTGATCAACGATGTCGGTGGCCAGGCGGATCAGTTGCCAGTATTGCAGCATGCGTTGCTTCGAACCTGGAATGCCTGGAAGGTGAAGGGCGAAGGTCCGCTGGATCTTCAACACTATGAGTCGGTCGGTGGCCTGCGAAGAGCCTTGTCGATACACGCTGAGGAAGCCCTCGACGAACAGGATGCGGAACTGGCAAAGCTCATCTTTCAATGCCTGACGGACACGGACTCGGATCAACGTCGTATTCGGCGGCCTGCCACCCTGTCGGAACTGGTTGCGGTCACAGGCGCGACTGCAGCCGACATCGAGTCGGTCATCGATCGCTTCAGAGCCGATGGCCGAAATTTCCTGTTGGTGTCTGACAGCCGAGGTGGTGACAAGCGTGTTGATATCTCCCACGAAAGTCTGATACGACAGTGGAAGAAACTGCGCGACTGGATAGACGAAGAAGGCGCCTCACGCGACCAGTATCTTGACCTGGTGTCCAGGGCTAGAGGCGAACGCGCTCTGTTGCGTAACCCGGATCTGGCGCTGGCGGTCGACTGGCTGAACACTGCCAGCCCATCGGCGGCCTGGGCAGAACGCTATTCCGAGCGCGAGGACGATTTCAGCGTGGCGATGAACTATCTGCAGGCGAGTAGAGCGGCCGAAAAGGAACAGGCGCAGAAAAAGAAACGATTCCGACTCATGTTGGGAGGTGCCGCTGGTGCAGCACTGGTCGCACTCGCCGGCCTGACCGTGTGGGCTCTGGAAGGACAGCAGTCAGCCAGGCAAGCCCAGGCACGTGCCGAATCGGCAGAAAGTGAAGCTGAGAGTCTTCGTGCGCAGGCCGTCAGTTATGCCAGCCTGGTAGATGAACAGATAGCAGCCTATGATCAGGCGGAGTCGCAACTATCCGGAGTGCATATTCAGAACAGTACAACGACGGCTCCGAACGTTCCGATGGTTCCGACTCCAGGGCAAGCGGAGTCGTCCAGCGCTCTGGAAATTCCCCTGTCGAAAATCTGGGAGTGGGCAAACCGACGGGTTGTTGCCAGCAACGTCAGTTTAAACGGTCAGGGTAATGTTATCCGTATCCCGCCCGGTGAACAGTTCACAATTTCATTCACATGGTCAGGTTCCACCACCGTCACTGAAAAGGGCAAGGATTTTTATTGCCCTTCCTGCATCGTGCAACTGTACTACGGCCTCGGCAATACCGAAGGCAATGGCGAGCCGCAGTGTGTCGTATCCGATATCATGCAGCCGTCGTGGATGCGCGCCGGCGAGGTCAGGGGAAGTCTGAGCTCCCCTTCTGCAGCCGGCACCTATTTCATTACACTGGGCTATACGCTCGAATACAGCTGCAGACCGGATCTGGTGACCCTGCCTGCCGAACAGGCTCGAGCCATAGGCGCGGTAATCGTGGATCCTGAGGCCAGGAAGACATCCGCTCGTACTTATTCCACTCGCTGACAGTAATGATGGGTTAACTCGATGAGACAGTAAAAGGCGATGCGATCGTTGTAAGGTGCGAGAACAGCATGATCATGACATCGAACCAGATTGCATTGATAACGGAATGCAGGAAAACAAGCAGGAAAACAAGCAGGAATGCAAGTGAGATAGCTCCATTACGCCCACTTGACTCTACACACTCTCCGTTCTGTGGCTGAGTGGCCGTACTCAATCTTATGGAGGCAATGCATGACTCAGGACTTCATCGCACACTTGGCCAGTGAGCTGTCCACGCTGAAGGAGGATGGGCTCTACAAGACTGAACGTATCATTACCAGTAAACAGGCTGGCACCGTGGCGCTGGACTCGGGTCGTGAGGTCATCAACCTGTGTGCCAACAACTATCTGGGGCTCTCAGATAACCCCGAGCTGATCGAAGCGGCTCGAGAGGCACTGGCGCGCTACGGTTATGGAATGTCCTCCGTGCGATTTATCTGCGGTACTCAGGAAGAACATAAAGAGCTGGAAGCACGATTATCTTCGTTTCTCGGATTTGAGGATACTATCCTCTACTCCAGCTGTTTCGATGCCAACACCGGACTCTTCGAGACCATCCTCGGTCCGGAGGATGCGATCATTTCCGATGCCTTGAACCATGCCTCGATCATCGACGGTGTGCGCCTTTGCAAGGCACGTCGGCTTCGGTATGCGAATTCGGACATGGATGAGTTGGAAGATCGGCTGCAAGAAGCCGCCGACTGCCGGCACCGCCTGATCGCGACAGACGGCGTTTTCTCGATGGACGGATATATCGCCAAGCTGTCCCAGATCGCAGATCTGGGAC
>JABDKN010000159.1 GCA_013002205.1 Granulosicoccus sp. | reverse complement strand
AGCAATACCACGTTCTCTCTTGTCGGGTCTTCACCACTGAAGGTAATGGGTGATGACCATGCCATGGTAACTTGATCAAGACCGGCAACTACCGGACTGTCCGGGTTCATGCCGTTCTGCCTGATGTCCAGGAAAAAGGGATAGTCCAGCATGCGCACTTCCTGAAGCTGCAGGCCACCGACGTTTCGGGTCACCGGAAGAGGAAACGCTGCATTTTGCGGATCCATGATCAGTTCCTCGCCGATGTTGATGCCATGATGTGCCAGCCATTCGTCAAGACCTGAGTCCTTTTCCGTAAGATCCAGGCTGTTGCGGGACAAATTGGCACTCCAGCCCGAACTGGCGGCGATGACAGTGCCTCCCTGCATCAGATACTGGTCGATCGCGAACAGTGCTTTTTCGTCAAGATTGTCTGGGGATGCCAGTAACAGCAAATCAGCATCATTGGATACGCTGCCATCACTCAAGTCTTCATTGACGACATCGTATTCGGCACGCAGGAAGTCTTCCAGCATTCTGAAGCTCGGCGTTTCCGGCATTCCAGGCTGCATACCCATCGGTGCAGGCGATGATCCTGCAAACGCAATCTTTCGCGTATAACCTTTGGCAAAGCGTTTGAGCCCGGCGTCCATGTTCTGTTCAAACTGACTTTCACTCAGGTCGCCCAGTGGAATCTGAACCAACTGATCGCCGCCATCCAGTAGCAGATGAAACCAGAAACTATCGTCGCTGAACAGTCCGGCACGCATGGGCCGAAGTCCGTAATCACGAGACAACTGGGCAGTCAGTGCGCCATTACCGTCCTGTGGATCGACCAAACGCAGCGTCAGTTTTCCTTCGGAGGCTTCACTCAATGCATCGACCGACGCTATCATCATCTGCTTGAACTGAACGAGGTCGCCAGGCAAGCGATCGTCACTGGACACGTAGGCGCTGAGGGTGAGTGGAACGTCTATACTTGAAAACACATCCCCTGCCGACTGAAAGTCGGTCAGTACACGTCTGATTGATTTCGTCAGATCGTATTCGGGGTTGCGTAATTGAACGTCGATATCGGATTCTGACTGCGCCTTGATATCTATCAGGTCGCGGAAGCCCAACACCTCATACTCATCACCGTATTGGACCAGCACATCAAAGTAGCTGCTGACAATGGCTGACTGATAACGGTCGGCTACCTGAAAGGGCACCGGTGCTATGCCATATTGCTGATTGGCTTCCTCCTCAGCTTCCGGGTTAGCCATCGGGTCGATTATTTCGACACGCACACGACCATCACCGGCAACCTCATACTCGCGTAGCAGATCTTTCATTTGCGGCACCAGCGGACTCAATAACGGGTGCGTCCTGGCACTGAAGTAGCCGCGCAAGGTCAGTGGTTCCTGCAGCTGCGCCAGGTAGTTGCGTGTGGCGTCAGACAGGGTGTACTGCTTGCCCCTGGTGGTGTCCAGGCGCCAGCTGTCCATTTGCCCGATCCACAGGTTCAATGCGATGGCGTTGAGCACCAGCAAGGTGGTTGCCAGTTTCCATCGTCTATGTTTGGGCCTGGTGCCGGTACTTGTCCAGCGTTCTTTCTCCAGTACATACACCGTCAATGCCAGGAAAACCAGTGTCAGACTGAGGTAATAGACGAGGTCCGCCAGGTCAATTACTCCGCGGGTGATGGCATCGAAACGAGCACCGGTGCCAAGCGCCTGCATCAGTTCGCTGCCCGACTGCCCCAGTGTCCGGATGATCAATGCGTGACCCAGAATGTAGAAAAATCCGCACACTGCAACTGAGCCTATCAGGCTGACGATCTGGTTCTGCGTCCGCGATGATACAAACAGCCCAATTGCCAGATACGCAGATCCCAACAACAATGTTGCGAGGTAACCTGCCAACACCGGCCCCCAGTCTATCGTGGCAACCAGTGACAGGCTCATTGGCAGGGGCAGCAACACCACCAGCGCCAGCGACAACAAAGCAACACACGCCAGAAATTTACCCAGTGCGAATGACCAAAGCGGCGCCGACTGTGTCAGGACATGTTCCAATGTGCCGGCACGCCTTTCTTCACTCCACATACGCATCGTGAGCGTACTGCACAGCAGGATGAGCAGAATGGGCATCCATTCGAACATGGGTCGTACATCGGCTATGTTTCTGGCAAAGAACGCTTCGGCCCAGAAGAATATGAACAAGGTGACAGCCGCAAAAGTAATGAAAAACAACCAGGCAATAGGCGAGGACAGAAACAGCCTCAATTCCTTCTTCGCCACTTGCCAGGTTACGCGCCATGGATTTCTGGCCTTGATTTCATCAAGCGACATGCTTCACCTCCTCTGCCCGGTTCGCGCTGTCGTATTTCAATGGCTGGTCGCTGTTTACCTGGACAAACAGACTTTGCAGGTTCTGGGTGTCTGCACGCAATCCCATCACGGGTATGTTTGCATTGACCAGGAGCTGCGCGCATTCAGCCAGGCAGTCGGTCAACCGTGCCGGGTCATCGACCTGCAGAATGTAGTCGTGCAATCCCTGACTGACGTCCTGTTGCGTGCCAATGTGATTACCCGGGTTGATGCCTTTGAACCAGCCGGCTTGCTTCATGACCTGCTGAATCGCTTCAGCATCGGCGCTTGTGCACAGGGCAATTCGATTACTCCGGGTCAAGTCGTGTAATCCTGCATCCACGGCCAATCGTCCCTGCCGAATGATCAAGGCACGGTCGCACAAGGCCTCAACCTCCTGCATGATGTGAGTGGACAGAATGACCGTCGCAGATTCGCTGATATTCCTGATCACCTGGCGCATGTGCTCGGTCTGGGTCGGATCCAGTCCGTTGGTTGGTTCATCGAGAATCAGAAGACTTGGCTTACCGATAATCGCTTGCGCCACACCAACACGCTGCTTCATGCCTCGTGACAGGGTTGATATGGGTGAGAGCAGCCTGGAACCGAGATCTGTCGTTTCGATGACAGATTTGATGGCTTGTCGTTTATCCTTGCCGGTCAGTCCTTTCAGCTCTGCCGCATAATCAAGGTAGCTGGCAATTGACAACTCGGGATATACCGGCAGGTTCTCCGGTAGATAGCCCAGTTGCTGCTGCAGCGCTTCAGGGCTGTCGGACACGGATATTCCATGAAATTTGATACTGCCGGTATCCGGCTCCAGAAAGCCGCTCAGCATCTTCATGATGGTAGTTTTGCCAGCACCATTATGGCCAAGCAGACCGACGATCTCACCGCGATTGATACTGAACGACACCTCGTCTACGGCCTTCAACTCACCGTAGTGGCGAGTGATGGATTGCACCTCCAACATGCAATTGCTCCTCATCAAGATTACAGTCAACAGTGACGCTACACGCCCGGCGCATCGCCGCTCTGAGTGAATCGATCCTGACCGTGGAAGTTCCAGCGGTAAATGACTGCGACAGCGCGCAAGGTGTACCTGAACCCGGCAGTTCCCGACGACGGTGCACAGGATCAATCGATCTCGACAACCCACGTTGGGGACACCTGAATAGAATTCAAGAGCTGTTTATCCCCGCTGAATCGGATCGGAAAATCAGGGATCATCAGTCGTTCATCGCCTGCCTGCTCACCTGAAAAATGTGAAAATTTTTCACAAGTAGGCGTTATCTGATCTTATCTAATCTGACAGGATCGCTGGCAGGGGATGGTCACGATTGCCGGGCTTGAAATGATCCGGGTCAACCGCAAATGAGCTCACGGGCGACTGGCAGCAATGAGTCTCTCCACTTCATGGCGTGCTGGCATGGAGGGCGCAGTACCCGCTCGCGTCACTGACAGACCAGCCACCGCACAGGCGAAATGGGCAGCGTCCACCGGGTTTTGCTGTTGTGCCAGAGCCGCCGCGAATCCACCATTGAAGGCATCCCCTGCACCAGTAGTTTCAACCACGGCCCCCGCATCAACAGCGGGAATATGCACCGACTGCCCTGCACTGTGCAGCAATGCACCCTGTTCGCCAAGGGTGATCAGAGCCGTTCCCACACCCTTGGCAAGCAGCACCTCACCGGCCTTTCTGGCGTCGTCCACTGACACGACCTTGACCCCCGTGTACGCCTCCACCTCGGTTTCATTGGGTGTTACATAGTCACACAGCTTGAACATCTCATCATCCACGGATTCAGCCGGTGCGGTATTCAGGATGGTGGTGACCCCGGCATTGCGTGCGATGCTCAGCGCATGCTCAGCCGCAGCGATCGGTTGCTCAAGCTGAGTGATAAATACATCAGCGCTCTCAATCACCGATCTGGCACTGTCAATGAATGCAGGCGTTATCGTCATGGCCGCTCCTGGGCACACAATGATGGCATTGTCACCAGTTCTCTCATCGATAAAAATGTAGGCTGAGCCGGTGTAGCTGTCTGTAACCTGATCTATGTGGGTATCGATACCCTCCTTCGAATACATGTCCAATGCCATCTGGGCGAACGCATCCTGCCCCAGTCGGGAAATGAAGCACACCCCGGCATTGCAACGCGACGCTGCAACTGCCTGATTCGAGCCTTTGCCACCCGGACCCAATGCAAAGCTGGATCCCAGTATCGTTTCACCCATATTGGGTTGTCGACTGGCACGATAAGCGGCATCCGCCACGAATACCCCCAGGATTGCCACGGCTCCCTGACGCTGGCTTGTGCTTTTATCAGGCATCGGGGGGTATCACCCCCTTGGTAAACATGAAGCAACCATAGAATCGACGCTCCCCGGTAGCCAGAACAGCATAGGCTGCTTTGGCCCGTTCATAGAATGCAAATCGTTCAACCGACACCATTGGCCATGGCTTACCTTCCGCTGAATCGATCGCATTCTGCACTTCCTCCTGAACCAGGGGAATTTCATCGGGAGCACCTACGATCTCCATGCGCTGTGCAGCATCGTCAATGAAGGTGTCCAGCGGCATGACCGAGAGGATCGCCTGGGTAGCACGAGCAGCCGATACTGCGTCGATGCGTAGCAGCTTGCCCAGCCTGGATTGACGGGCAATGGAATCTGCGGGGAAATTCGTATCGCAAACGACCAGGTAGTCTCCGTGACCCATGGCCCGGAGGGCCCGGAGCACATCGGCATTGAGCAGGGGATCTAGGTTCTTGAGCATTTGCTTTCCTTAGGTGGGCTTTGATTCCAGCTCTCTGATCAGCCGGACAGGTAACCTGTTCACGCTGTATATCAACAGAATTTGCCGCAAGCGTCAACGCTGGCAAACGCACTGTAGATATGTTTTAGTGCTATCAATTCACGTCAGTATTTTAGTGGCCAAATACATAAGGTAAAGGCGGCGCCTACTGAATCGATGTGTTTCCCTATCCTGTTCGACTGATCAGATTGCCAATATGCCACAGAGCACAGAACCGTTTATGCACATCCACCACACTCGTATTGTCAGCTGGGCATGATGAAAATGACAACTCCACGATACGCTGCCCGCTTGAATGCTTTCAAGATCGGCGCTGAACGCTACTGGCCCGGAAAGAACCAGATAACCACCATCGACCTGTTGACCAGAGCCGCAACGGTAGAAGGCTTGAACGCGGTCGATTTCAACTACCCGGATCATTTCGACGACTGCTCCAGGACTGAAATACGACAGTGCATCGACAAGCAGGGTATTCATCTGAACGGGTTGGCCATGCGCTATTACACCGACCCTGCATTCAAACTGGGTGGATTCACCAATCCCGATCCCCGGGTACGGCAATCTGCAATAGAGCTGACCTTGCGGGGAATAGACGAGTTGTCAGAGCTCGGTGGCTCACTGATGACGCTGTGGTTAGGCCAGGACGGCTTCGATTATTCCTTTCAGGCCAATTATCAGCAGCTTTGGGACCACACACTTGAAGCGCTGAACGTGATCTGTGATCACAATAAGGCTGTCGATATATCGTTGGAATACAAACCCAACGAGCCGCGTTCATATTCGCTCATGCCGGATGTTGGCAGCAATCTGCTGGCGTTGTCAGAGTTGAATCGGGCAAATACCGGAATTACCCTGGATTTTGCCCACGTGCTATACGCAGATGAAATGCCCGCGCACGCTGCAGCCATGGTCGGTCGTTATTCACGTCTGCTCGGCGTGCACCTGAACGACGGCTATGGAAAACGCGATGACGGACTGATGATAGGCAGTGTTCACCCGGTTCAAACAGTTGAGTTGCTGGTTGAACTGAACCGACTCAACTATGACAGCACGATTTATTTTGACACCTTCCCGGATTTATCCGGACTGGATCCCGTAGCAGAGGCGACTGTGAACGTCGAGATGGCCAATAGACTGGCTGCGGTGGCAAGTAAACTGACCAATCACGCCGAGCTTCGCGCGGCCATTGCCAACCAGGATGCACCCGCCAGCCAGAGGATAGTGAATAACGCTCTGTATGGGGATCAGCTGCCAGCATGAAGGTGACCAGCACAGGCACGCCCCCGGTAACACAGCAAACGGTGCTGGTGTGCGGGTCATTGCACCTGGATGTTGTCGTGGAGGCATCACACCTGCCGCGAAAGGATGAAACCGTTACAGGATCGAGCGTCAATTACATTTGCGGCGGGAAAGGTGGCAACCAGGCCGTAGCTGCTGCATTGAATGGTGCCCGCACATCATTTGCTGGCTGTACCGGCGATGATGAGTTCGGTAGAAAACTGACTGCGCATCTTCTACGACACAACATCGACTACAGCCAGTTGCAGACTATCGGCGGTGCGTCGGGAATGAGTGTCGCCATCGTCGATGGCAATGGTGACTACGGGGCTGTGATCGTACCGGGTGCGAATCTGAAGATAGACAGCAGCTCCATCGAGTTCCCTGAATCCACGGGAATACTCCTACTACAGAACGAGATTTCGGAAAGCGTCAACTCAGAGCTTGCCAGGCAAGCCAGCACGCAGAATATACCGGTCATGCTCAATGCAGCACCCTATCGGTCGATACCTGCCAGGCTCAAGCACCTGATCGATATACTCGTACTCAATCGAGTGGAAGCTGAACAATATTTTGATACACATTTAACCTGCACGACAGATGTAACAGCGGCCCTGAAAAATGCTGATTCCTCCATCAGTATGATGTTTGTCACGCTCGGCAAAGACGGCCTGGTCTATCGTGACATTGCAGGCCAGATTCATGAGAAAACTGCCTTTCCCGTCACCGTCAGTTCATCACCTGGTGCCGGCGATATGTTCTGTGGCGCTTTGGCGAGCCGCATCATCGACGGCGTAATCTCAACCGAAGCGCTCGACTATGCCATGGCCGCCGCTGCCTGGTACGTGGGTGCTAGCCTGGCCGAGAGATCAGCAATCAACCACGAGGCCATACAGGTTCTGCTCGCCGGAAAAAAATGAAGCAGCGAACCATGGGTTGATGAACTTTCACGAGGTGCGCTCGATTCGAATTGGTTCCCGTGTTTCAGGATCAAATCGTCCTTTGCGTGCCATGAGTTTTTCGGCCATATTACCGATTTACAGGAGACCGATATGACAGATAATTTCAAACGGATTTTCGGTACGATCAAGCCGGTCATCGGGATGGTGCACATTGGAGCACTACCGGGTACGCCACTGTTTGATCCCGCCCTTGACCTTGTAGCCGCAGCCCGTGCAGAGCTCATGGCACTCCAGGATTCAGGATTCGACGCCGTGATGTTTGGTAACGAAAACGACCGCCCCTACGAGTTCACCGTCGATACTGCCTCGACAGCCACCATGGCGGCCATCATCGGTCAATTGAAATCTGACATCACCGTGCCGTTCGGCGTCAACGTATTATGGGACCCAATGGCGTCGGTAGCACTGGGAGTGGCAACCGGCGCAAGCTTCGTGCGCGAGATATTCACCGGTGCCTATGCATCTGATATGGGTATATGGACAACCGACGCTGCCAAAGCCATGCGCTACCGCGACAGGCTTGGGCGATCCGATATGGCCATGCTGTACAATGTGTCCGCTGAATTTGCTTACTCACTGGATCAGAGATCCTTACCGGACCGGGCACGCAGCGCCGTCTTCTCCTCCGTTCCCGATGCTGTCCTGGTCTCGGGCCAGATTACCGGGGAGGCAGCGGCCATGTCAGACTTATCCGCCGTCAAAGCCGCGTTGCCGGACACCCCGGTACTGGCCAATACCGGCGTCAAGCACGATACGGTCGCGGAGGTACTGGGCATCGCCGATGGTTGCATCGTAGGGTCATCCATAAAAATCGATGGCGATACCTGGAAAGCGATCGATCCTGTGCGAGCACGTAAATTCATTGAACATGCCAACGAGGCACGTGCATGAAGGCTGGCATCAAACGTGACCTGATGGACCTGATGTTGATACCGGGACTCTCGGGGCATGAAGATCGCGTGCGGCGTGCGCTGGTAGAACGCCTCGCTGCGCTGGATATCGACACCAGCACCGATCGGCTTGGCAATGTGTACTCCCATTTCCCGGGCGAGGGACCACGGATACTGCTGTTTACCCACATGGATCAGTTGGGATTCATCGTGCGCAGGATCGAGGAGAACGGCTTGCTTCGCCTGGAACGTCTGGGGGGTGTGCCCGAACGCGCACTAGCAGCGCAGGATGTCCTGGTCTGCGTGGCCGAGGGTCGCGATGTACCGGGGATAATCGCCAACAAAAGCCATCATGCCACCTCGCCTGCAGAGAAATATACCGTCCTACCCTGTTCCGAGCATTATGTTGATACCGGGTACAGCTCAGCCAGGGATGTAGAGGCTGCCGGTATTCGTATTGGCCAACCCGTGGTCTACGCACCTGTCGCAGCGGAACTTGCTGATGACAGAATCTGCGGCACATCGGTGGACGATCGCGCCGGCTGCGCCGTATTGCTAGCACTTGCCAGCTCATTGAACGCTCGCACCAGCGGTCCACCGGTTGATCTGGGATTTACTGTACTGGAGGAATTCAATCTACGCGGCGCCCAGGTGCTGGCACAGCAATTACAGCCGGATATCGCCATACAGATCGACCTGATGCTGGCAACTGACACACCCGATATGACGTCGCGTGGCGACATGGCATTGGGTGGCGGACCAGGCATGAGCCTGTACAGCTTCCACGGCCGAGGCACCTTGAACGGGGTCATTCCACACCCGGCAATGGTGTCTCTATTCGAGACCACGGCACACGAACTGAACATTCCACTGCAGCGCAGTGCGCAGGTGGGTGTACTCACCGATCTGTCCTACGTGCAGTTGACCGGCACCGGTGTAGCGTCCATCGACATGGGCTTTCCGATGCGCGCTTCGCATTCCGCACGCGAAGTCTGTGACCTGAATGACCTGGTGCAGCTCACCGAGCTGTTGACCGCTGCAATCTCCAGTATAGGTGCAGGTTTCTCACTTGACAGGGACGACTACACCTGATGAATTATACGCTCGGCATAGACATCGGCACCTATGAAACCAAGGGTGTTCTGGTTGACGACAGCGGCCACACGCACGCACAGGCAGCACGTAGTCATCGGATGCTCGTTCCTGAACCCGGTTGGGCAGAACACCGACCCGAAGAGGACTGGTGGGGAGATTTTGTTCATGTATGCCAGGCGCTGTTGAAGGAGAGTAGCGTCGACCCGACGGAGATCAAGGCAGTGGCCTGCAGCGCCATTGGTCCGTGCATGCTTCCGGTAGATCAGTACGGAGATCCGTTGATGAACGGCGTGCTTTATGGCGTCGATGGACGAGCAGAAGCCGAAGTGCGGGCACTCACCGAACGGATCGGTGAATCCGTGATCATCGAGCGTTGTGGCAACGCATTGACATCGCAATCGGTCGGTCCGAAGATCCTGTGGCTAAAACGCCAACGACCGGAGATCTACGCACAAACCGCTCATGTGCTGACATCGACCAGCTTTCTGGTACAACGACTCACGGGCGAGGTGGTGATCGATCACTACACTGCCGCTAATTTCGCGCCGCTCTACGATGTGAGCAAGCAGCAGTGGGTGGATGATCTGGCCGATGACATCATAGCGCTTGAAAAATTACCACGCCTGATGTGGTCCAACGAAATTGCCGGCGGAATAACTGAAGCGGCAGCCAGCGCAACTGGCCTTGTCAAGGGAACCCCGGTCACGGCAGGTACGATTGATGCAGCAGCAGAAGCCTTGTCCGTTGGCATAGAGCGGCCTGGTGACATGATGATGATGTACGGATCAACCATCTTCATCATATTACGCACCGCTGATCGGGTCTCGGACCCGCGCCTGTGGTACGCACCCTGGTTGTTTGCAGGGGAGCACGCATCCATGGCCGGTCTGGCAACCTCAGGAACGCTGACGCACTGGTTTCGTGATCAGCTGGCGAAGGAACTGAACCCGCAGGACGCCTTCAGTAAACTGGCACAGGAAGCTGCCACGTCACCACCCGGTGCCAACGGTCTGTTGATGTTGCCGTACTTCTCGGGCGAACGCACACCGATTCACGATATACACGCCAAAGGCGCAATCTTCGGTTTGAACCTGACCCACACGCGAGGCGACATGTTCCGCGCTCTGATAGAAGGCATTGCTCACGGCACTCGACATGTCACCGATACCTTCGCAGAGCTTGGCCAGTCACCTGCGCGCCTGCTGGCGGTGGGTGGCGGAACACACAACGCCCTGTGGCTTCAGGCGACATCAGACATCACCGGCCTGGATCAACTGGTGTGCGCACAGTCAATCGGTGCCAGTTACGGCGATGCGTTTCTGGCGGCACTGGCAATTGGCCTGGTTACACGCCCGGACATCGCTCACTGGAACCCGCCGATAAGAAGAATCGAAGCCGTCACCAACCCGGTTTACGACAGGAGCCATACCCTGTTTCGCAGACTGTACGAACAAACCAGGGATATTGCTCAGGAGCTGACACTTGAAACTTGATCACCAGGCAGCACTGTCCGAACTATCCGTCGTGCTGGAGGGTATCGAGACGGAATCCGTGGAAAAAGCCTGCCGCATGATTGCAGATGCTGACACTTTGTTGCTGTATGGCTGCGGGCGCGAAGGACTGCAGATGCGCGCACTGGCGATGCGCCTGTATCACCTTGGGCTCAACGCCTGTATGGTTGCCGATATGGCGGCACCGCCGCTGGGCAATGGTGATCTATTCGTTGTCTCTGCCGGACCAGGAGAATTGTCGACTGTCACGGCCTTGACGAAAGTGGCCAGACGCGATGGTGCCAGGGTACTGTTTTTTACCGCCACGCCCGACGCACCTGCAACCCGCCTGGCCGACCATGTGGTCAACATTCCCGCACAGACAATGGCAAACGATCAGGGCGAGTCAAAACGCTCAATCCTGCCGATGGGCTCGATCTATGAAGGGTCGATGTTCATCCTGTTTGAGGTGATGATTCTCAGGCTGCAGGCACTGATGAACGTTGACGCCGACGACATGCGGGCGCGGCATACCAATATGGAGTGACGCATCCTCACAATGAGACCGACTGGCAGGTACTACTTGACTGCGCCCGCCGCCATACCCTTGATGATGTATTTTTCGAGAAATATCGCCACGATGACCAGTGGAAGAATTGCCGCTGACGACAACGCAGCCATCGACCACCAGTTGATCCCCTGGGATCCGGTTTGTGAGGCCACCATGACCGGCAACGTGGTCGCATTGGTCGCTGTCAACAGTGCGGCAAAGAAGTACTCATTCCAGCACAATACCAGTGACAGGATAAACGCGGCAACCATGCCGGGCAATGCAATGGGCAGGACGATCTGTATGAATGCCCCCCAGATTCCCAACCCATCGACCAGTGCCGCTTCCTCCAATTCGATGGGTATACCTTGAAACTGATCGCGCATGATCCAGATGACGATGGGCAATACCATCAGTGTATACAAGAGGATCAATCCGATCCGGGTGTCGAGCAGTGCCAGTGATTTGTACAGCACCAGAAATGGCAATGCCAGGACCACGGGAGGCAGAATCATCTGGCTGAGGAAAAAAAACGAAATGTCCGAGTTCCTCATGAATCCAAACCTGTAACTGAAACGCGACAAACCGTAAGCGGCCAGTGAACCCAATACCACGGCCAGAAATGACGATGAAATCGAGACGATTGCCGAATTCCAGAATCGCTTGAGGAATTCTTCCCGCACGGTAGATACTTCACCAATGAGTCGCGGAGAGAATCCGATTGACTCCCACCCTTTCCAACGCGGTGTAAAATCCCACCACGGCACCATGTTCCCACGCATGACATCGGGTGCCAGCTTGAACGACGTGGTCAGCGTCCAGTAAATGGGAAACAGGCAAATCACCGCCCAGATAATGAGTGCGCTGTAGATGGCAACCCGACTGGTCCACCAATTGATTTTGATGCGACGGCCCAGGTCGTGATCCTTGAAAATAGCGCTCATGCCGGGCGCTCCATCCAACGGTTGACCAGCTTGAGCAGTGCAGTCACGAAGATGATGATCAATATCAGGTAGACCATCGCCAACAGTGTGCCGTAACCCACGTTCGAGCGATCACGATACTCGCGAAAAATGAAACTGGTCACACTGTCCGTCGCCCCTCCCGGCCCACCGGAGGTGACATTGATAATGATGTCCGCCAGCTTCAGTTTGAAGATGATACGTATGACGATGGCAGTGACCGAGACCGGGAGCATGAGCGGAAAAATCACTTCCTTGAATCTCTGCCAGCCCGTTGCACCGTCCACTTTCGATGCCTCGATGATTTCGCTCGGCAGCGCCTGCAAACCAGCCAGCAGCATGATCATCATGAAGGGTATGAACGTCCAGGCATCCATTGCCATAATCATGAATCGTGCAATCTCGGGTGATCCGAAGAAACTGGGCTCGAACCCAAAGTCCCGTAACAGCCGAGAGATGGGCCCAAAGCGTATCTCCAGCATGGATTTACCGATCATCCACGAGACCGCCACCGGGCTCAACATCAGTGGCAACAGAAAAACCACGCGGAAAAATTTCCGGGCGCGGATCTGTGCGTTCAGCAGTAACGCCAACGCAAACGCTATGATGTACTCCACGCTCACGGCCAACACATAGTAGACCATGTTCTTGAGCGCGTTCCAGTAGAACCCGTCATGCCACATTTCTCTCAGGTTTGCCAGACCGTTCGGCCGCGGCCCTCCGGGAGATGCCAGGTTCCAATCATTGAATGAGATGTAGAGTGCGAACAACAGCGGGAATACCACCAGGCTGATCACAAACAAGGCTGCAGGCAGTACGAATAAGGTACGCTTGCCTTTTTCCCCGTTGACAACGACCTGTGAAATACACAGTGCAGTCGCCCACAGCATGTAGGCATACAGCACAGGTCGCCAGGTGTCGAAACCGTAGGCCAGGCGACCAGCCTCATGGGCTGCTTGCCATAACGCGAGTGCCAATCCAAACAGCGCCGTACTCCACACCAGGAGTCTACCCAGACGTCTGCGCCTGGCCGAGATATTATCGGCGGTGACGGTGTGCAGAAGATCGCCTTCGATCATCATCGTAGGAATCTGGCCCTGATCTCAAGCGAATGGATGCAGCCTGGCTGATTGCATTGGATCCGGGCGCAGCTGAATGCTGCACCCGTGTCGAATTACCCTGAGCCTGGACTACAGACCCAGTGACGCTTTATAGACAGCGATCTGGCTGTCACGGCCAATCTGGTCGGTAATCTTCTCCCACGCTGCAGCAATTGCATCTGCCGTTTCCTGAGCCGACTCGTATGCACCGGCATAACCTTTGGCCAGCTCATCCTCGGCGACAGAGTAGTATTGGAAGATACCCGGTATGCGCGGTTCAATGGCCGCATTGGGGTGGTTGTAGCTGTCGGCGTTCGATCCGAGGTAATCCTCGATATAGGCACGATCGTAACCTGCTTCCTCCCACTCGTCGAACTGGAAGTGTGAGTTTCGGTACGGCTGAAAACCCGATGGGTACGCCGATGCCCAGAGGGACAGATCCTTTCCGCCCAGGTGCGCCGCTGCTGACCAAGCCGCCTTCTTCTTCTTCTCGTCACCCTCAACCGTCGCCATGACATAGACGCCCCAGCCAATGTAAGCCATGTTCGGGGCTTCATTACGCGTCTCTTCCCAAGCGCCACTCTGAGCATTGTAAACCCGATCGGATGCCGGGTTGATACCGAATCCGACGACATCTCCCACGACTGAGGTATCAGAGGTGCGGGCCGATGATCCTACATCCCCCCCCCACATCAGCATTGAACCGGTACCTGCCAGGAATTGCTGGAACGCAGTAGTACCAGGATCTGC